>VYDA01000357.1:4378-12331 GCA_009843665.1 Caldilineaceae bacterium SB0675_bin_29
GGACGGGTGTTGTACGCGGCCGGCGTCTGTCCGTTTTCTGATGAACGGGAACAGTTTTCGATTTTGTCATTGATCAGCGCGGCCATGTGGGCTGCGCCGTAGCCGTTATCGATGTTTACCACGGCCATGCCCGAAGCGCAACCGTTAAGCATGGCGAGAAGGGCGGCGACGCCGCCGAAGTTGACGCCATAGCCAACGCTGGTCGGCACCGCGATTACCGGGGCCTGGGTCAGCCCGGCCACGACCGATGCGAGTGCGCCTTCCATGCCGGCGATTACGATGACCACGTTGGCCTGCTGCAACGCAGGGATGTGCGGGAAAAGACGGTGGAGGCCGGCGACGCCTACGTCGGTGACCTTGTGGGGGTCATGTCCCATCAGCCTAAGCGTTAAGGAGGCCTCCTCAAGGACGGGCAGATCGCTCGTGCCCGCGCACAGGACCATGACGCCGGTCTTCAAGTCTGAGGCCGGTTCGCGATCCAGCCAGAGACAGCGCGCCTGTTCATGCCATGCCAGATCGGGCAACCGTCGGGAGGCTGCTTCAAACTGCGCCTCCGTTGCCCGGGTTCCGAGTACCCTGGGAGACTGGACTGCCAGCCGTTCGGCGATTAAGGCGACCTGCTCGGCGGTCTTGCCCTCGCAGTAGATGACTTCGGGGAAGCCGGTACGGAGCAGGCGGTGATGGTCCAAGGTCGCCACGCCTTCGAGGGTCTCGAATGGCAATGCACGCAGCCTGTTGAGGGCGGCATCTATGGTCATTGATCCGGCGGCTACATCGGACAACAGGGCTTCCAACTGCGTTTCATTCATGGAATCAGGCGAGAATCAAAGTTCGACCATCAGCTTGGAACCGCTTCAGACAGGTATCAGAGGCTGCGACTGTCCTGCGCGGAAGCGATCTCACAGCAAATGACATATATGTTCGCCAAGGCTAAGGGCAATGCCGGGCATGGTCGATCAGACGAAGGAACGATATTGGCTTGGACCAAAGTCGGCCTCATAGAAGGGGCTAACCATGCGGCCCGGCGGGACCAGTTCGTCGATACGCTGGCGATCCTCATCGGTGACGGTGACGTCGAGTGCGCCGAGGTTGTCTTCCAGATGATCCATAGTCCGGGGGCCAAGTATCGGACTTGTAATTCCCGGCTGATGAATGCACCAGGCCAGTGACAGTTGAGAAACTGTACAGCCTTTGGCTTCGGCCAGTGGCAATAGCCCTTCGTTCACGTCATAGACAGTTTCGTTCAGGCGACGAAGCTGGGGTGGCACATCTTCCGGTTTGGCGTATCTCGTCCCCGCGGGCGCCACACCTCCGCGCGTGTACTTGCCGGTCAGTAGGCCGCCGGCCAACGGGCTCCAGGGGTTGAGGCCGACGCCGTAAGTCAAGGCAACTGGGACCAGCCCTCTCTCTATACGGCGGGCCAATATATGGTAGGGGGGCTGTTCCGAGACGAAGCGGTTCAGGCCCAACTCCTTCGCGACCCATAGAGACTCGACGAATTGCCAGGCCGCGAAAGTGCTGCTGCCGAGATAGCGGACTTTGCCGGCGCGCACCAGGTCATCGAGGGCGCGCAGGGTCTCGTCGATGGCGGTGTCGGGGCGGGGCCGGTGGATCTGATAGATGTCGATGTAATCTGTCTGCAGTCGTTTGAGGCTGGCTTCGCACTGTTCAATGATGTGGCGGCGGCTGGCTCCGGCGGCGTTGGGGTCGTCGTCGTCCATTCTGCCGTGGAATTTTGTGGCAAGGACGATGCGGCTGCGACTGCCGTTGCGCTTGAGTGCCTCTCCGGTGATTTCCTCGCTACGGCCCCAGCCGTAGACGTTGGCGGTATCGAGGAAGTTGAGACCGGCGTCCAGCGCCCGGTCTACAATGGCGTAGGAGTCTTCCGGGGATGTGCGCATTCCGAAGTTCCAACAGCCCAGACAGAGGGGGCTGACTTTCATTCCTGTGCGGCCGAAGTTTCGGTACTCCATCTACAAATCCCTTTCAGGTGGAAAAATGCTTCTGACGCCTTTGCACTTTGCAATCAGCGGACTCAGATCCAGCCTACAGTGTACAAGCAGATTGGAACGTTGTTAAGTCCTTACCGGGAGCCGACGATGGCGGTTACGCGACGATTCGATGAAGATTGGGTCCAAAATCGGCCTCGTAGAAGGGGCTGACCATGCGGCCGGGCGGGACAAGCTCGTCTATTTTCTGGCGATCCTCTGCTGTGATTTCAACTTCGAGGGCGCCCAGGTTGTCTTCCAGTTGCTCCATAGTGCGAGGACCGATGATTGGACTGGTGACTCCCGGTTGCTCTGCACACCAGGCCAGTGCCAGTTGAGAGAGTGAACAGCCTTTGGCTTGGGCCAGAGGCAGGAGGCCTTCGGTCACGTCAAAGACGCCTTCGGTATAGCGTCGTGCCAGGCGCGCCTCAAGGGTTGTATCGGAAAAGCGGGCGCCTTCGGGGGCCGGCCGGCTGCGCGTATACTTGCCTGTCAACAGGCCACCGCCCAGCGGGCTCCATGGGATGAGGCCGATGCCGAAGGTCTGTGCCATTGGGATGAGTTCGCGTTCGATGCGCCGGTCGAGAATGTTATAGGGCGGCTGCTCGGAGACGAAGCGGTTCAGGCCCAGCTCCTTGGCGGCCCATAGGGACTCCACGACCTGCCAAGCGGCGAATGTGCTGGTGCCGAGATAGCGCACTTTGCCGGAGCGCACGAGGTCGTCTAAAGCGCGCAGGGTCTCGTCGATTGCGATTTCCGGGCGGGGCCGGTGAATCTGATAGATGTCGATATAGTCGGTCTGCAGGCGTTTGAGGCTGGCTTCGCACTGTTCGATGATATGGCGGCGACTGCTGCCGGCGGCGTTTGGGTCGCCGTCGTCCATGCGGCCATGGACTTTGGTGGCCAATACGATGCGGCTGCGGCTGCCGTTGCGCTTCAACGCCTCGCCGGTAATCTCTTCGCTGCGGCCGCGACTGTATACGTTTGCCGTATCCAGGAAGTTAAGACCGATGTCCAGCGACCTGTCGATTATTTCGTAGCCTTCTTCCGGGGTCGTTCTCCTTCCGAAGTTCATGCAGCCCAGGCAGAGCGGGCTAACTTTCATGCCGGTTCGACCGAAATCACGGTACTCCATTTGGCTCCTCAATGATGAAAACTGTGGGGAATCAATGAATCCGGTCACGTATTGCGGGCCGGATGCGCTGCGCCCACAGTGTACAAGTGAATTGAAGCGATGTAAAATTTTCTCAGGAGACCGCAGAAGTGCGGGCGACCTGACTATGATCTCGTGAGCTATCGTTGCGCAGTCTGCCTTTTGGCGGGCAGAGGGGCGGCGCGGCCGCGACTGGATCGACAACAGAGGGACTTGTGGAATATGTCGGCAACTGCCACAGAAGACTCATTGCGCCGGACACTGTTACGCATTGACGGCAGGGGATACGGCGCGTATAAGGATATAAGAGGGACATACGGGTTTGCGGACTTTACACTTGCCGTCGATGCCGTGCAAGGGGACCCTTTCGCGGCACCCAGCCGGCTGCGCGTGCTGGTCCCGCCTGCGACCGCCGAGCTTCCTGCCCGACTGTATTCGAGTGCCAGCCGGGCGATTGGGGTCAGCTGTCTTCTGGCAAAGGCCTTCGCCATCAAGGCCGGAAAGATGTCAACGCGGCGGGGTAGCGGCAAGAGCGGGGAAATACGCATCGAAGCTCCGGGGCAGCAGGTACTGGCGAACACGGCAGTGCAGGTCCATGACGACGGGGCTGTCGAAGCGCGCTTCACGGTGGGTCTGCCGGCACAGGGTAGAAGGGTCCTGGGCAGGCAGGCATGCGGGATTCTCCTGGAGGACCTGCCGGAGCTAATTGCCGGCAGCCTTTACGCCCGCAGCCACACGAATGAGGAACTGTGGCGTCACGCGGCCGCGAACGAGGACGCCGACACATTAAGGGCAGCTATGGCGGAACGCGGGCTGATCGCTTTTGTTGCGGATGGCTCGATCCTGCCCCGGTCAAGCGGGGTCGACGACCGTCCAATGCAGGGCGGGTCGGTCATTCCGTTCAGGTCCCCGGATAGCCTGAAGGCGTCGTTTTCCCTTCCCAATGCGGGAGCCGTGTCCGGCATGGGGGTCGCGGCTGGGGTGACGCTCATTGTCGGTGGTGGATATCACGGAAAGTCGACTCTGTTGCGGGCGATCGAAAAGGGAGTCTACAACCACAGGCCGGGCGATGGCCGGGAGCTTGTAGTGAGCAAGGCCGACCTGGTCAAGATAAGGGCGGAGGATGGGCGGGCGGTCAGCGGCGTAGATATTTCAGCGTTCATCGGTGATCTGCCGCTGGGCCAGTCTACGCGCAGTTTTGCGAGCGCCAATGCCAGCGGGTCGACAAGCCAGGCCGCTACGATTGTGGAGGCGATGGAGGCGGGGGCCGGCGGGCTGCTAATCGATGAAGATACGGCGGCAACGAACTTCCTGATCCGGGATGCACGTATGCAGGCCCTAGTGCCGAAGGAAAGCGAGCCGATCACACCCTATATCGACCGCGTGGGACGGATGTACAAGGAGTACGGTATCAGCACGGTACTCGTGGTCGGCGGAAGCGGCGACTACCTGGATGTCGCGGACACGGTTATTGCCATGGAGACATTTCGCCCAAACGATGTGACGGCGCGTGCAAGTGCGGTTGCCTCAGATCACCCGACCGGTCGCGTGGCGGAAGGGGGCAAGTCGTTCAATGTCAATCTCCGGCGTATTCCCCGGCCAGGAAGTGTCGACCCAAGTAAGGGGCGGAGAGAGTCGAGCATCAGGACACGAGACATGCAGACGGTCCAGTTCGGCAGGGAGACGCTGGATCTGGCGGCAGTGGAGCAGATCGTGCATTGGGGACAGACCCGGGCAATCGGGGCGGCGCTCGACTACGCCCGGGGCAGGTATATCGATGGGCGTCGTTCTCTGTCTGAGATTCTGGACCTGGTCATGGCCGATATCGAAGCAGAAGGATTGGATGTGCTGGAGCGCCGCCGGACAGGGGAGTTCGCCCAGTTTCGACGCCACGAGCTGGCGGCGGCATTTAACCGACTGCGCTCATTCAGAACGTAAGGAAAGAAGAACATGACGCAATTTCCAGCGGCTCCTGCCGGTGAGTTGGGGGCCGAGTACGCTGAAAAACTGCGCAGAAGCTATCTCAATTTTCGATGGCCTCTGTTTCTGCTCGAACCGGACGAGTACACGCGGCCCTGTCTCGAAAACGGGTGGACACCTCTGGCGTCGGCGGCTCACGTTGCATACTGGGACAGTTTCCAGCTGCGGCGAATGCAGTCAGCTATCGATCCGGATGGAGTGGAGCCGGCACCCGTATCTGTGGCGTCGAATGACGAGATGGCTGCGGGCGAGAATCGAAGCTGGGACACGGTACTGACGGAGGCGGACGAGGCGCGGCAGGCGTTGATCAGTTTCGCGCTTTCGCTCAGCGACGACCAGATTGAGGCAGAGTATGAGGACCGCGGCGGGCGCAGCCAGATCGTGAAGATGCTGCTGGAGCGCATGCCTGAACACGTGGCTGAGCACGCGGTTGACGTACATCGCTATTGCTTTTCGACCGACCGCTGGGGCCGCGAGCATCTGTTCCGCTTTTACCGGCGTCATTTCAACAACCTATTGGACTCCATCACAGGCCTTACGGAGGAGAGTTGCACGACGGTACCAGTCAGCGGGGACTGGACCGTTCGCGACCTTCTGGCCCACATCCTTGCATGGGACGAGTATGTACTGGAGCTGGTCAAGCGCTGGCCTGACATTTCGCTAACGGACGCGCTTTCGGAGGGCCCGGAGGCTAATGGCGGAGACGAGCTTTCTGAATGGGCGAGTGGGGAAGTGGATACGGTTAACGCGCGGCTTCAGGATGCTCGCGCCGGCTTGACGATGATCGAGGTGTTGGACGGGCTAGCCACCTGCCACCGGCGCATCGTCAACCGTTGCCGAAGGATGAGCGACGAGGCCATGCGAACGGAGGTGGAGTATGACGAAGGTGAGCGGGGTAACGTCGTAAATCTGCTCGTATCGACGTCGGCACATACGGCGGACCACGCGGCGGAAATCTACGCGGCGCGTGCGGAAGGCCGTCTGGTACCAGTCAGGCTGCGGACTCAGCCGGAGTGAGCGTAGCGCTTGCTGGACTCCTGGTTGCTGAGGTGAGAGGTCTCGGAGAGCTTTATGACGTCCCAACCGCTGCCATTTCGCTGCAGGGTGAAGATGCAGCATAGGGGCACGGTGATGCGGTCTGCAAGACCGGTCAGGCCGCGCACGATACCGACGACCGGGGCGCCATGGGTAACCATGAGCATGTTTTTGTCGGGAAAGCTGTCGGTCAGCGTGCGCGCGGCGACCGCGGCCCGTTCGTGGCCCTCTTCCGAAGTCTCCGGGTAAGGAAGCTCATAGGTGGCAGTGTACTCCTCGTCGATGCGGGGAAAACGCCGGCGGCGTTCGTCTTCAGGCAACAGTTCCGGCGTGGATTTGACGTTGGGCAGGATCTCGCCGATGCCCGGTTCGAGGCATACCGGCAGGTTGAGGGCGTCGGCAATGTGTGAGGCTGTCTGAATTGTGCGCAAGAAGGGGGATGCGAAGACGCGGTGGACCTGTTCGCCCTGCAGGCTCAGGCCTACTTCCTTCGCCTGCGTCTCCCCGTCGGCAGACAGGGCGGGATCGAAGGGCCGCGAGGCGGTTTTGGCCCAGCCGGGGTTCTGAAAGTCTTCGCGATTGCCATGGCGGACGATCCAGATCCTTTGGCTCACGGGTTGGCTCCTCTTATGTGTGTTTCCCTACACCTTGCGGATAGGTCGATGTCCCAAGGTGCCAGGTTTGCCCTCCCAAATCAGAGGCGGATGGGCGGAAGCGGCGCGTTGAAGGCAGTGTATCACAGTGACCTAGCCGGGAACGAAATGGGAGGCGAGGGTCAGCCGTGGGCGAAGGGCAGTTGCGCAGAGAAGGGACGTGTCCTGTAGGGCTGACAGGCCAGGAAGGGTTTGTTATACTGCCCGAGCCGTGAGGTGAACAGGATTACCGGACGCGGCCCTACTGCGCCCGGCCTGCCAGGCCTTTCACCTGAAAACGTACTAAATCTGCGATGGCATATACTTTCACCGACCACTACCGCCCGGCGCGCCTCTGTTTGCGGGTCAATGCTATCCTGATCGGATTGGGGCTGGGGCTGCTGCTGCTGGTGTATCCGCGAGACTTGTTCGTGGCAGCCGGGGTCACGCTTGGATCAGCGTGGACGGCCCGTATTGGAGGCGGGGCGTTGATTGGATTGGGGATTGGACTGTTGGCGGCTTCGATGGAAAGGGACCTGCATCCGGCCTGGTTGCTGGCGGCGATTGTCGGCAATGGGGCCATTGCGATCAGCCTGTTGATCGCTTATTTTGAAGGGGAAATGGCGGCTCTGCATCCGATCGGTGCTGGAGTTCTTTTGGTCATCTTCGTGGTTTGCCTGCTGACGGTCGCGTTGTCGGCGCCACATATCCGCAGCAGGGCTGGCCAAACTTAGTATGCACCCGCAGCGGAGGCCCGCTTCAATCTCGCTTCGACAGGTGCGGGTAAGAAGAGTTTCCCTTATCCTCTCTTGTTGAGACCCCAAGTGGAAATCAGAGGCTTTGGTCCGGTGCTGGGAATGTACCGAAGTAAAGTCGACCTGGACGGCCGGTGGCTGAGGTCCATCTTCGCCTTGCAAGCGTAGTCCATGTTCACTTGCAATGGACTGCCGTCCGAACCGCTCGGCAGTCCCTAATTCTGTAGCAGGCTTTTGGTGATCAAAGCGGTGCAGGCTGGGCCAGGCAGGGCGCTGCCTTGCCTGGGTTGGCTCACGCAGGGTACGAGCCACGACGCGGGGTGGGGGAAGTTCGGTCGCCGCGGGTCGTCAAGGTCGAATTGCCCTCGCAGCCGCTGCGGCGGGAGGTTTTTGGAGGGGGGCGTTGCGGG
>VYDA01000343.1 GCA_009843665.1 Caldilineaceae bacterium SB0675_bin_29
GTCATAGGCCATTTTGGCGCTGGCCAGACGACCGGCGGCGTTGATGCGGGGGGCGATGCGAAAGCTGATTGCGGTGCTGTCGATCCCGCTCGGAGGAACCGAGGCCATTTCCATCAGCGCGAACAGCCCCACCCGTTTGCCCTGGCTCAACTCGGACAGCCCGCGGCGCACCAGCGAACGATTCTCACCCTGTAAGGGCATCAGGTCGGCCACGGTGCCGATTGCCACGAGGTCGAGAAGGGACTGCTCTTCGGCCGCTGCTTCGTCCTCTGAGAGCCGGCTCCAGGGCTGTTTAGAGACGACGCGCAGGACGCCCTGCGCCAGCCGGTAGGCAACACCAACGCCTGCCAGCGGCTGAAACGTCCCTGCGCGGCCGTCGCGTCGCGGATTGATCACTGCCAGCGCCGGCGGCAGGTCGGGACCGATCGTGTGATGGTCGGTGAGGATAACTTCCATCCCCAACTCGCCTGCTTGCGCCACTTCTGCGACGCTGCGAATGCCGCAGTCCACCGTAACCAGCAGCTGGGCCCCCTTTCCGGCGATAGACTTGAGCGCTTCGACATTCAGGCCGTAGCCCTCGTCCACCCGGTTGGGGATATAGGCGCCGACGAGCGCGCCGGCGCGTTGCAAGGCGGTGGTCATAAGGACTGTGGCGGTGACACCGTCGGCGTCAAAATCCCCGTAGACGCAGATCACCTCACGGGCCTCGATGGCGCGGACGATGCGCGCAACGGCAGCCGACATATCGGTCAGGCGGAAAGGATTCTCCTGGACCGCGTCCTCGACCTGCAGGAAGGAGGCCACAGCGGCGGCATCACGCAGACCGCGATTGTACAGCACCTGCAGCAGGGCGGGATGGACATGGTTGCTTTCCAGGAAGCTATCCGGCGCAGGCGGATAGTGGATCCAGTGTTTGTCAGTTGCCGACAAAATGGCTTCTCCACCAGGAGGTGATGGAAACGGTACACGGAGCCCAATTATAGTCGAGAGCGCAAAAAATGGGGAATTTCCCGCCTTAATCCGGCTGGGCTACAATAGGGATCCAATCTGAACCGTTTGCTTTTCAAACCCTTACCGATGTCCTCCACTTCTGAACGATTGCGCCGCCTGCAGGGTCTGCGCGGCGGACGAACAGCCTCTGAAGCGGCCAACTTGAACAGGCAGGAGCAGCCCGAGGCGTCAGCGTCCGATTGGGAGACCGAGGTTATCCCGATCGAGGCGCTGGAGGAGGGCGAGATCGTCGAGAACAGCGCCGGCGAGTGCTATCTGGTTACGCGGCATTGCGTTGCAATGCGACAGGAGGAGAGTCAGCCGCATGCTCTGCGCGGACAGTCCGTGTTCGACAACCTTCTGGAACGCGATCCATCGATTCTGGCGCAGCTTTACCCCGCTTACCGGCTGCAGCAATGCCCTGATTTTCGCAGATCTGCATTTCTGGATATCGAGACCACGGGTCTGGGCGGCGGAGCAGGCATCTATGCCTTCATGGTGGGTGTCGGAACATTCGAGCCGCAGGAGAGGAGTGCGGACAGTTCAGAGGAGCGTCTGAACTTTGTGGTGCGCCAGTTATTCATGCGTCATCCCGGAGAGGAACCGGCCCTGCTGACGGCGCTGGCGGACCTGTTGCAAGGCTGCGAGAGCCTGGTGACTTTCAACGGGAGATCTTTTGACGCGCCCTTTTTGCGCGGGCGATACCGGTACGCCGGCCGCTTTCTGCCCGCGGAGGTTGGCCCGCCGCAAGCGCTGGACGAAGGGACAGCGCATCTCGATCTCCTGCACCCGGCGCGGAGGTTATGGCGCAAACGCCTGGGCAGTTGCGCTCTCACCAATTTGGAAAGGAGAGTTCTGGGCTATTCCCGCGCAGAGGACGACGTGCCCGGCAGCCTCATCCCGCATTTGTATGCTGACTATCTGCACGACGGCGACGGCCGTATGATGCAACGCGTCTTCTACCACAATCGCGAGGATATTGTTTCGATGGCCGCGCTGACGGAGGTGGTCTGCGGCGTATTTTCCGATCCTGTTGCCGCCGGCACGGGTCATTTGCAGCCGCTCGATTTGCTCAGCATGGCACGGCTGCAGGCGGAATTGGAGCGCCTGGAGAGCGCGGAAATGTTGTTCCGCGCCGCGTTGGACCAACTCAGCGGTCGTGCGCACCTGGCCGAGTCGTTTGACGGATTGGGCCGCCTGCTCAAACGGCAGCACCGCTGGGAAGAGGCGACGGCCGTATGGCAGCAGTGGCTGACGACCGTGGGGGGGCCGGACAGCCGGCCCTATGTGGAACTGGCAAAGTTCTACGAATGGCAGAGCGGCGACTTGACGCAGGCGGCAATGTGGACGCAGTGGGCCTTGCACGAGCAGGAAAGGTCGCCGCCCCAAAACCGTTCCCATGAGGCCCAAACCGAACTACGCCACCGGCTGGCCCGCCTGGAGCGCAAGCTGGGCGCCGGAAGGTAAACGGGCGGGTGCGGTGCGCACGAATACGGCGGGGCGCTGGTGCTACGCCGCGTGTTTTCGGGAACGCCAGCGCCTGTCGGGTGCATAGGACGGGGCCGCCCCCAATACCGTGATACGGGCGGCGCATTTCTTCAGTTATCCGACAGAGGTGATGAGGCGGCAGTCAGGTGGAAGGTGAGTTCTTTCAGTTTTGCAAGAGCGTGTTGCAAGTAGAGTGCGCGATCTTCGTTCACCGATGCCAATGGAGTTTACGGAAGAGGGCCGTTTCTCCACCTGGCAAATCTGACGAGGGTACGGGGCTATCAGCTTTCTGCAGTTCCTGTACTTTGCAGGCAAGCAAAGACGCCGGGGGCACCGGATAACAGTCAATACCAGTTCAGGTGTCGCCGAACGGGCCGTCAGACGGAACTACCTCAGATGCTGCGGTGCCGACCGCTCCCGGCATCTTCGAGTCCACTGTCGATGGAACTTGTACCGGTCCTGTTGGGACGACCCTCGGAACGCTTTGCAGACCACTGGGTTGATTCGACCGAAAGTCCAAGCCCTTCTGACGAGGACCCGCTCCCGATGGTCGGCCACTCCGCCTGATCGGGGGCACCCATCTTCATTTCGCCCTCGAAATAGCCCCCTTCTTCGACGATAAAGGATGCGGCATGGGACTGGCCCCGCATTTCACCGGAGGAGCGCAAGTGCAGGCGTTCCTCAATGAAAACGTCACCGGTGACCGACCCGGCGATTTCGATGTTGCGGGCGCGGACGGTAGCCGAAAGGGTTGCGTCTTTGGCAACGATAACGGTTCCGCGGCAGTCGATCTCCCCTTCCAGTGTTCCTTCGACACGCAGGTCTTTTTCTGAACGGAAGGTGCCGGTGAAGTAGGATTGAGGGCCCACAATTGTGTCGGCTGTTCCTTCTTCCTGCGGCGGCTCCTGCCGCTGCGGGCGGGATTGCGGCGGCTGCTGACCTCGGTTGGCGAACGGCGCGTTTTCTCGGCGGTTCCCACTCATCTGTCGACTTCTCCTCTCATACGATGCGTTCGTTTTGGCCGTAACGTCTTCCTGCGACAGCAGGGACTCCCTCGAAACCGGGGTTGGAACCTCCACGGGCGGAGGTTCGGGCACCGTCGATTCGGGAGGGGACGGATCCGGCAGAACAGGCGCCGGTATTTCGCCCGAGGCAGGTTCCGGTGCAGTCACTTCGTCCATAGCGGGTTCCGGCTCGCCCAAAACCGGCTCTGGCGGCGGTGGTTCCGATCGTTCAGGTTCAAGCGGCGATTCCATTGCAGTCTCCGCACTAACATCATCTTCATCGTTTTCGGCAGGCTCGCCATCTACAGCGCCTTCGCCCGCAGACTCGTCATCGTCCAATTCCTGGAGGTTACGATAGAGCCACTGTAGATCTTCTTCGTCCTGCTTCCTACCACGTTTGAAAAGCGGCATACATTGCTTCTCCTTTCTCGCCCAGCTTCCCTACAGGTTGGGTTCGATGTCGATGTAATCGAGGAAGACACGCAGCGAAATCCCGGTATCATCTTATTATACAACGAATCGGCAAATGCACACTTCCCACTTTTTCAAAAGCGGGATTGACGGGTATTTTCCAAAGCCTGGCGTAGGGATCGCGGCGCGTTAGTCCTTGACACACATTCGACAGCAACCCTATACTACTTTTTGCATTACTAATTTTTGCATTCAGATTCGATCAATCCACCTTACATGCCATGCCTGTCTACGCCGAAGCCGAGCAACTCTATAGGGTCCTGGGGCGCGTTTTCGAAAAGGTGAAGGAGAGTCCCGGCGCAATTGAGTCGTTTACCAGCAGCAATCTGGTCATCCGCCTGCGACTGACCGATCCTGATGCGGAGGTGCTGTTGGACGGCCGCCAGCCTCCCCTGGAGGTTTTCTTTGGGGCACGACCAGGCAAGGCGGACCTTGAATTGACGATGGCAGCCGATCTTCTGCACGAAGTCTGGTGCGGCCGCCGCAAACTTAAGGATGCCTTTTTCGGGGGCCATATCCAATCAAGCGGCAACATCTTTCTTGCCATGAACCTGACCGATCTGTTTCGCGAAGCGGAACGGGCCTACGCGCTTATGCAGCGAAGCGGGAGCGCGTCGCTCGGGGCGCAATCTGAAGAGGATTCCGCCTTCTGAGAGCCGTTATGCGGCCGCTGTGGGTAGGGGGCGAGAGGGCCGGGCTGACATAGACATAATTCGCCCCTCTTTGACACCCGATTAGGGCACAGCTATAATTGGATTCATATCACTTGACCGCCGGAAAACCTGAACGCCGGACACGGATTACCTACCACTGCAAATGAGCGTAACGGAAGAAATCAAAGCTCGGATCGATGCCGTAGACTTCATTTCCCGTTATGTACCCCTGCAACGCGCCGGCCGCTCATTCAAAGCCTGTTGCCCCTTTCATCAGGAACGTACGCCCAGTTTCGTCGTTTTCCCCGAAACCGGCACGTGGCGCTGTTTCGGCGCATGCAGCACCGGCGGCGACATATTTTCTTTCCTGATGCAGAAGGAAAACATGGATTTTCGGGAGTCTTTGCAGGCTCTGGCGCAGGAGGCCGGCATTCAGCTGCCCGAAGAGTCCGATAAAGATGAATACCGGGGACGGGATCTCTTATACGAACTCAACGACAGAGCAACCCTCTTTTTCAGGAACCAGCTTCACCGCAGCCAGGAGGCGCAGCCGGCGCGCGACTATCTGCAGCAACGCGGCATCAATGCCGAGGTTGCCACCCGTTTCCAACTCGGTTTTGCGCCGGACAGTTGGGATGCGCTGCGCGACCATCTGGTACAGTCCGGGTACTCGCCTGACGTCCTGCACCGGGCCGACCTGGTCAAGCATAACCAGGAACGCGACTCCTTTTACGATTCTTTTCGTAACCGGTTGATTGTGCCCATCCACGATCGTCAGAGCCGAGTAATCGGCTTCGGGGGAAGGGTCCTGGACAGTTCGCTTCCCAAGTATCTGAATACGGCAGAAACGCCTCTTTTTCACAAATCACACGTGGTATACGGGCTGGACCGGGCCTACAGAGCTATCCGCCAGGCTGACAGCGTCGTGATTGTCGAAGGCTATATGGATGTGATCGCCGCTCACCAGTTCGGCTTTGAGAATGTCGTGGCCTGCCTGGGAACAGCCTTAACGGAGGAGCAGTTACGCCAGCTCCACCGCTATACTGACAACTTCATTCTGGCCCTGGACGCGGACACCGCCGGCGAGCAGGCCACGCTGCGCGGTCTGAACCAGGCGCGACAGGCCTTGAAGAGGAAAGCCAAACCGGTACTTACTGCGACGGGGCGGATGCACGTAGAACACCGGCTCAGCGCCAATCTGCGCATCACCACACTGCCGGAGGGTCGCGATCCCGACGACATCATCCGCGCGAGTACCGGTTCCTGGCAAGAACTGATCGGTACGGCAACGCCTCTCGTCGACTATTATTTCGGGATTGTCACCAAGCAGTATGATCTGGACAGTGCCAGAGGCAAGGGAGAGGCCGTAGCCGAGTTGACGCCGCTCATCGCGGAGCTGGGCGATGAGGAGGAACAGCAGCATTACATCCAGCGCTTGAGCCGGCTTGTCCGGATTGAGGAACGGACGATTGAGCAGCGGGTGAAGGCCAGTGCCCGCGAGTTGCGGAACCCGCCGCAGGAGGGCCGCCACCGGCGTCGGTTCACGCGGCCGCAGGGAGGGCAGACCACGACGGGAGAGGAACCACAGACGGATTCGGAGTTTGCGCCACCGGAGGAAGCCGCCGACCCAGGTATGGCTGCAAGCAACCAAGCCAATGGAGAGACGCTGTCACCGCCGCCGCCAGACCTGGCAGCTATTGTGCCGGAGGCGAAACTGGAGGTCTTTCTGCTGGCCCTTTTGATCGACGAGCCGGACCTGCTGATATGGCTGGCAGAGAAGTCGCAGGAGTTGGAGATCGCCCCCTTGAGCGGAAAAGATTTCCAACAGATCGAATACCGGGAGATATTTGGAGCGTTGCGGCGCTTCATCGCCAGCGATGAACTCTGGGACACCAGAGCATTTCAGGAGACACTCAGCCCCAGTTATCACCCGGTCCTATCGCAGTTGACGATTCAGGTCATAGCGATGCCGGAGCGAGAGCAGGGGGATATTCAGAATGCGTTGCTCAAATTGCTGATACGTCTTCGGTATGCACGGCTGCGAGAAAGTCTGTCGGCAATGCAGTTTCTGTTGCACGATGCCCAGGAAAACGAGAACCGTGAAGCGATTTTGGAGTTTTCATCGATCATAAACGCTAATCGACGCGACCGCCATCACTTGGAACACGTAATGGCGCGCAGTATCCAGGTCTCATACGGAGTTACACGAGTTGAATCAGGCATCGCTATCGCCTGAGATCCCCCAATACAGGTGGAAAAATGGCACCCAAACGCAGTGCATCAAAGACGAAGCCTGCCAGCGCCTCGGCCAACTATCCAAGTGCCGGCAGCGAGCTTGATGGTCAAGACACACAGACCGAAGAATCAATTGAAGGGACAGAACTGTTTCCAGAGACAGGCGATAGGCAGGAGAACAGTTCCCTTCCCTCGATCGAACGCGATCTGAAGCTGGAAGAAGAGATTGAGCAGGAAACGCACATCCCGGTGGAAAAGATAATAGAGGATGTGCAGGAGGTCGGCCAGGTCCTCGATCCGATGCGTATGTACCTGAGCGAGATCGGCCGCCACGACCTGCTGACCACCGAACAGCAGACCGCTCTGGCCATACGAATCCGGGCCGGTCTGCAGGCCGAGGAGTGCCTCCAACAGGCTGGTGCCGACGGCGATGAGCCCACCTCAGAGCTGGCCCTGGAAGAATTCGAAGAGTTGAAAGCCACGGTCGCGGATGGCAAACTGGCGCAGGGCAAGCTGGCCCAGAGCAATCTGCGCCTGGTCGTCAGCGTCGCCAAACGTTACATTGGCCGCGGTCTCAACTTTCAGGACCTCATTCAAGAGGGGAATGTCGGTCTGCTGCGTGCGGTGGAGAAGTTCGATCACACGCTGGGGTTCAAATTCAGCACGTACGCTACCTGGTGGATTCGCCAGGCTATCAGTCGGGCGATCGCTTACCAGGCGCGCACCATTCGAATTCCCGTGCATATGGTGGAAACGATCAACCGCCAGATGCGCGCCGAAAGAGAACTGCAACAGGAGTTGAAGGGAGGGGAGCCCACTCCGGAAAAGATAGCGCTGGAGATGGGCTATCTGGAACCGGATGTCGCTGCAGAGGTGCGGCAGGCGATGGAGGAGGAGCGGCCGATCACGGGTGATCTCAAGGTCATTCTCGACCAGGCTGTATCCAAGGTACAGCGCATCCAGCGGCTCAGCCGGGAGCCTATCAGCCTGGACATGCCGGTTGGGGCCGAAGAGAACAGCTTCCTGGGCGATTTTATCGAAGACGAGAGCATTCCCGCTCCTGTAGATTCAGCCAGCCGCCTGTTGCTGCAGGAGCAGATGAGTGAGATTCTGAACGACTTGCCTGAGCGGGAACGCAAGGTGCTCAGCATGCGCTTCGGTCTGGAAGATGGTACAAGCCAGACATTGGAGGATGTGGGCAAGGAGTTCAATATCACCCGCGAACGTGTGCGCCAGATTGAGGCAAGGGCATTGCGCAAACTACGCCATCCCCTGCAGAGTCGGAAGCTTCGCGAC
Organism: Caldilineaceae bacterium SB0675_bin_29; assembly: GCA_009843665.1. Classification (GTDB taxonomy): domain Bacteria; phylum Chloroflexota; class Anaerolineae; order Caldilineales; family Caldilineaceae; genus Bin5. Next base: position 8,138 of record VYDA01000343.1, read on the forward strand.
TATCTGGGCTGATCGTCTGTATCAGAGCCGTTTCGGCGAAGTCGAAATTTTGAAGTTGAGCGGCGAGATTGGTATACTGGCTACTTGTTGTCTTGGTGGTCTCCGCCCTCTGCGGGCCCCAGGCGACTACAGAAAGAGTAACGTGATCCTCGGTAGCTCAATCGGCAGAGCATCCGGCTGTTAACCGGAGGGTTGTTGGTTCGAATCCAACCCGAGGAGCCAGCCTTTCGGCCGCCAACCAAGACGACTAGATAGCTAACGCTGAGGTCCCGGAGAGATTACTTCGGGACCTCGCCCTTTCTGGCGTTTTTCAGAGGACAAAGGCCTTCTCCCACAGGCTCCCCAGTCCGATGCACGAACTCCGTTCCGGTCCCGACAAAGGAGGCACCGGCTGAACCGAAGCGATCATCGACCGAAACAGCGGTCCGGATATTTTCGTCCCCAGATCGGAGAAACGGCGGATGCGCCGCGATAGGATAAAGGCCTTGGGGAGAGACCAAGTAAGAAGGATTCCCAACATGACCAAAGCGAAATTCGGAACATTCGAAGAGTTGCTGCAACTCTCAGAAGAGACCATTCGTCCTATCGTAGCAGCGCTCAGGGAAGCCGTGTTCCAAGTCGATCAGAATGCATGCGAGGTGGTTCGCCTAGGCGACCGAGCTGCGACCTATGGCGTGGGTCCACGGAAGATGATCGATGGCTACGCCTATATTCTACCGCATAAGAAGTGGGTCAATCTCGGCTTTTACCAAGGCGTAGACCTGGAAGATCCGGCGGGTCTGCTGGAGGGGACGGGCGCGAAAATGCGCCATGTGAAGATTCGCTCAGTTGATGACGCAGATCAACCGGAGGTTCAAGCACTAATCAGGCGAGCAGTTGATAAGCGCAGAGAGACTCTCGGGGGCTGAATTCGTGACAAGGATGAATGCTTCCACGGGTTTAACACGCTCATAAGATCAGCGGTTTTTCCGAAGCTTGTCGACAACTACCATCGCTCGTCATTGCAGGCAACCCGGCAATGCGGGCGTAACCCCGGCAGGCGATCCCTCGCGGTATGGTTGTATCTGGTCCGAGTTCAGGCATTGGCATCGATCCAAAGATGCTTTTTCTCTCTCCAACTCGACTCCAGCCCAAAAAGGAGACCAAGATATGGGCTCAATTAAGCTGTATGAAGCTGCTTTTCCCTATGCGGAGGATGTCCTGGCACTGCCGGTTGAGGATATCGATCAAGCTTCCGCGTGGTACCGAGACGCGTTTGGACTTACAGAGGTCGAACGGAAGGATCACCCTGTGCCGACGGTTATTCTTGAGCGCGACGGCGTTCGCATCGGGTTCGCCGTAAACGGCGGTGATGCCAGTATCGATGGCGCGGCCATTCGGGTGACCGATATCCACAGGGCTCGCCAGGAGCTGGAGGGCAGGGGGATCGAAGTCGGGAACTGGCGCGTGGACGAGAACGATGGGCAGAAGTTACAGGTCTTTTTTGTTATCGCGCCTGATGGGCTCTGCTACTACTTTCACCAGCCGATTGGGGACGGCGAGAAGGGCTAGACGAACAGATAGAGGAGAGGCGGACAAACTGCTATTGAGGGGTTTGGTCGAGTAAAACAGTTATAATGCGCCCTTCAGCAAGCAAAACAGTTAAAATCCCAACATTCCAAGTGATAGATTCAGCCGTCGCCCGTCCCTCGGTCTGTCCTGGCGCAGCTTAACGCACACACCGGTATCGCAATCGAAGGGGCTGGCCGGTGGAACTGCGCTGCAAAAGAGCCAGGGCCAAGAGGCGGCAAGGTCTGTCCGCCTTAGTGCTGCGAATACGCGAGAACACCTCAGCCGGCAAATGGCGCGATGGTGCCGGTCATTACGATAAACCCCAGCACGGCTAACGCGGTCATCATCAGGATGATCGTATTGCTCCGTCGCGTCGCGGCTCGCTCGGCAACCAGTTCGGACTCCAACTCGATCCGCGTCATCCTCTTGATGTCCTTCGCCATAGTTTTTCCTCTTCAGGTCTTTGCTCAACTGGCCGGATTTCACTTTACAGATTCAATATAGCACACCCGTTCTGTTATGTCAATACCCAATTTCGCTTTGGTGCAGTTCAATTTTGGGGATGAGATAGGTCAGGTGAGGGCATCATGCCTGTGGTGTGGGAGAAGTCGCCCCATTTTGGGATGCACCCTTTCACCTTTGATTCCGATTGGATGGCGAATGGGTACTGGGAATCATTGCGTAAACAGCCATGATGGACCGCTTTCGCGTAAGCCTGACTACAGCACAGGTCCTCCTGTTGCAGCATAATTGTGGTATGTGCGGCAGGTGAGTTGCCTGCAGACGACGTGCAGACGAAAATGCAGTACATTGGTGCGCAGCGGCGGGACGGAATCGCAGCTCATGGATGTCCGGCCACTTACCACCACTGTTTTCAACCATTAGGGGGGAATCCCATGTTGAGGAATAGATGGATCCAGCTGGGCGGTCTGCTCATCATCGCGGCGTTCATTCTGCTGGCCTGCGTTCCGATCGGGTCGGAGGAGGCACCGGTGCAGCCCGCGGCGGCGACGGAAAGCGAAGGCGGCGAGGCGGTGACGGCCGACACGGGCAGCGACGACGCAGACAGCAGCGACACCAGCGCTGAGGAGACGGCCAGCCTCAACGCGGGCGTGCCACAACTGAGCGCCGACTTGATTACGGACGGTGTTCCGCCGCCACTCCGCACGCGCGGTTTTTCAACCGACTTCTCGCGCAGGACGGTGGAGTGGGATTCGATCCTTTCCGGCGGTCCGCCCAAGGACGGTATTCCGGCGGTCGACAGCCCGGAGTTTGAGTCGATATCAGCAGGGGATGAGTGGTTGGAGGACCTGGAGCCGGTGATCCTGAACAGCCACGGCGAGGTATCCCGCGCCTACCCTCTGAGCATCCTCATCTGGCACGAGATTGTGAACGACGAGGTCGACGGCCAGCCGGTCTCAATCACTTTCTGCCCGCTGTGCAACGCCAGCATCGCCTTTGACCGCAACTTTGACGGTCAGGTGCTCGATTTCGGCACGACCGGGCGGCTGCGCAACAGTGATCTGATCATGTACGACCGCCAGACGGAGACCTGGTGGCAACAGTTCACGGGAGAAGGAATTGTAGGCAAATATGCGGGCGAGCAGTTGAACTTTCTGTCCACCCAGGTGATTTCGTGGGGGGACTTCAAGGAGGCCCATCCGGATGGAGAGGTGCTGGCGCGGCCGAACATGCCTCGCAACTACGGGTACAACCCGTATGTGGGATACGACAGCACCTCGCGGCCCTTCCTCTTCCTGGGCACACCTGACGCCCGGCTGGAGCCGGCCGAGCGTGTTCTCGGTCTGACGACAGAGACGGAGGCCATCGCCTATCCATTCCCGGCCCTGGAGGAGGCAGGCGTCGTTCATGACTTGTTCGGCGGGGTTGAGCTTGCGATTTTCCACAAAGCCGGGCTGGCGAGCGCGTTAGACAGCTCGGTAATCAGTAAAGGCCGCGACATTGGCGCCGTGGCAGTCTACGAACGGCAGGTCGGTGATCAGCTCCTGACCTTTTCGCCCAATGAAGACGGCACATTCAGCGACGCCGAGACGGGCAGCACCTGGGACATTCTGGGCGAGGCCGTTGACGGCCCCCTGGCGGGCGAGACGTTGACCCCGATCCTCCATTTCGATCACTTCTGGTTTGCGTGGGCGGCTTTCTTCCCGGCCACGGAGCTTTACGGTACAAACTGAGTTCGGCGGCCGGTGGTCAGCGGATGCGCTGGCTGCCGGCCGCTTTTTTTCATGGCTGCCAGCAGCTTCCGGCCAGGGACAACTCCGCGAAATTCAGAGGGGTGACTCCCGTCTGATCGAGTCTGACCCGATAGCGGCGCCAGGGAAGATAGAAGTAGGTATAGCCTCGCATACAGACCTGTGCCTGCGGCTTGTCGATGTCGCCGAAGGCATCGGGGGCCTCCACGGGAACATAACGAATGTCCTCCAGGGCGAGGCGATGGACCCAGAGGCCTGTTACCCCGTAGGTTGATTCGGCGGCACGGCGGGCATTGACCGCAAGCCGCAACTGGTCGCCCGTTACATGCGCGGCCGGCGGGCCGATGTAGCGGGGCAGGAGACCCCAGGACAGGAGGATGAAGGTCACAAAGGTCAGCATCCGAAAACGAAGC
>VYDA01000333.1:0-3200 GCA_009843665.1 Caldilineaceae bacterium SB0675_bin_29
CTTCCACCACGTCCACCTCAACGACCCCAACCTGCGCGGCCCGGGCATGGGCGACCTCGACTTCCGCCCCATCCTGCAGACACTCGACGACCTTAGCTACGACCGCTGGCTCTCAGTCGAGGTCTTCGACTTCACCCCCGGCCCCGATAGGACCGCACGCGACAGCCTCGCCTACCTGAACGCTATTTCGCGCGGCGAGTAGCCATTGACACTCCATTTCAACCATTGTAGGGGCACCCCTTGAGAGTGCCGTCGTGGTCGCCCCCATCGAACCGTCCCCGACGCCGCAACAGAGAAAATCCCAAATTATTCTCCCATCGCGATCTGCCTATTCCACCGTCGATGAGAGATCGGCAATATTCGAGTCGGTCCGTTGTCCGCAATCCTGTAAAGCTAGAACCCGACAATGCCTGCCCGCGGCCGGTAACTGCGAACTTAAATATGACCAAAAGGAGTTGCAGTCAAGACGGCTGCTTTCAATTCATTCGATGTAGACGATTTCCTTTAGTAAAATTGTCAATGTAAACGATATTGTTTTCGCACTCCAACTAACCACTCTCCACTAGCCATTGCCCTTCACCATGCCGGATGGAACGCGCGAAACAACCGCGAAGGCACGGAGAATCCAGCTATTCACCGCCCTTCTTGCAGTCGTCCTTGCTCTCTCCCTCCTGTCAAACACTGAAACCAATGCGCAGACGTCGACCGAGTCCGCACCCGCGCTCGCAATACCGGCGCTTGCGGCGGAGGCGACCGCGCACGGCGTGGTCCTGAAGTGGGAAGCCGTACCCGGCGCTGCCCTATACGAGCTGATGGTGTGGTGGAATCCGGAAATCGGGTGGCAGCCGCTCGGCGGCACCAACCTGACCGGCACAACCTACACGCACACGGACGTTGCGGCCGGGACGAAATACTTCTATACAATCCGCGCGCTGAACGCCGCCGGCGAAACGAGTGCATGGCTGCTCGACTACGCCTCCACCACCGCACTCGCGGCGACGGAACCCGGGACATCTACGCCTACACCATCACCGACCGCAACCGCTGCGCCTGGGACGTCAACACCCACGCCGACAGCCTCTGCGCTCTCGATACCGGCGCTGTCTGCGCAGGCGACCTCGGGCGGAGTGGTCCTGACCTGGAGGGCAGTACCGCACGCGGTGCGCTTCGAACTATTGACTTGGTGGGACAAGGAGACCGGCTGGCAGCCGGTCGGCGGCACCAACCTGACCGGCACAACCTACACGCACTCAGATGTAACGGCAGGGACGAAATACTTCTATTCCATTCGCGCGTTGAACGCGGCCGGCGCGGCTAGCGGCTGGCTGCTGGACTATGCGAGCGCGACCGCATTGGCTGTAACCCCGACCGGAACGTTAACCCCCACGCCAACCCCCACGCCGGCCGCAACCTTGTCTGTACCCGCGATACCAGCGCTTGCGGCGCAGGCGACAGCGCGCGGGGTGGTCCTGACTTGGCCGTCGGTAGCGGGCGCGACCCGCTACGAGATGCTGGTATGGTGGGACGCGAGCATCGGCTGGCAGCCGATCGGCGGTGCCAATCTCACCGGCACGACCTACACACACACCGACGTCAGCCCTGCCACGACCTACTACTACTCCATCCGCGCGCTGAACGCGTCCGGTGCGGCCAGCGGCTGGCTGCTGGAATACGCGACCGCGACCGCGCTTGCGGTCACCGAGAACGGAACGCCGACGGTCACGCCAACGCCGGCAACCACGCAGAGGGGCGCGCTCATTGCGCTCTACGAGGCAACCAATGGCGACAACTGGAGGCACAATGACAACTGGCTGACCGACGCGCCGCTCGACTCCTGGTACGGCGTCACCGCCGACAGAATCGAACGTGTAAGCAGACTGGACCTCCGAAGCAACAGGCTGAACGGGTATATCCCGGACCTGAGCGCTCTCACCAACCTGACAGAGCTGGATCTCGCCTTCAATACCTTCCCCGGACCGTTTCCGGGATTAGGCACACTCACGAATCTGTCACATCTGGACCTCCAGGGCAACGAGTTGACCGGGCCGATCCCGGATCTGAGCGCGTTCCCCAACTTGCGGTACGTGAGTCTCGGTAGCAACCAATTGACCGGGCCCGTTCCGGATAAAGACGTACTTCCCAATCTTATACGCCTGAGTCTCCCCAATAACAAGCTTACTGGATCGATTCCACCCGGACTTGGAGACCTTCCAAATCTGGAATTCTTGTTCCTGGTGGGCAATTCATTGAGCGGTTGTATTCCAGCCTCACTGCAGAATGTGAGAAGCAGCGATTTGGATAGTTTGGGCCTGCCCTTCTGCGTTGCCCCCACTCCCACACCCGGGCCCACGCCAACTCCTGCAACGACGGAAAGGGGCGCGCTCGTCGCGCTCTACGAAGCAACGGACGGCGCCAACTGGCCGTATCAAAACAACTGGCTGTCCGACAAACCAGTCGATCTCTGGTACGGAGTTACCACGGACGGTCTTGGCCGCGTGACAGAGCTGGATCTACGATTCAACAGTCTGAGTGGGAGCCTCCCGAACTTGAACGCCCTCACAAACTTGCAGAGACTATGGCTCGCCAGCAACAATCTGACGGGGCCAATCCCCAACATGGACTCCCTCACTAGACTAAGATGGTTGGACCTCAGCAACAACAGACTGAGCGGGACTGTCCCGACCTTTGCGGCCCTTTCCAACCTGAAGAAGCTGGATCTCTATGGAAACCTGTTGACAGGGCATATTCCGGATCTGAGTAATCTCTTCCGCCTGGAGAGTCTGGTACTCGCAAACAACCGGTTGACCGGGCAGATACCGGACCTGAGCAACCTCACCAGCTTGACGAATCTGCATCTCGCCAACAATCAGTTTTCAGGGCAAATTCCTGACTTGAGCGCACTCACCAATCTGCGCAGTCTGGCTATCGGCAGCAGCCAGCTGACGGGGCCGATTCCGAACCTGAGTGCTCTCACCAACTTGACCATCCTGTCCCTAGGTGGCAACCAGCTGTCTGGACCGATTCCGTCTCTGAGCGCCCTCAGAAATTTGGAGCGGCTGGTCCTCACGAATAATCAGTTGACCGGGCAGATCCCAGATCTGAGCGCACTCAACAAACTGGCGAGCCTTCAGCTTGGCGGCAACCAACTGAACGGACGAATCCCGTCTCTGAGCGCACTCATCAATCTGGGGGTGCTGGAC
>VYDA01000333.1:3210-10089 GCA_009843665.1 Caldilineaceae bacterium SB0675_bin_29
GATGCTGGAGCTCTATGGAAACCTTCTGACAGGGCAAATCCCGGACCTGAGTAATCTCTTCCTCCTGGAGACGCTGGACCTTGCAGACAACCAATTGACCGGACAGATACCGGATCTGAGTACTCTCACCAATTTGGTCGTTCTGGACCTCGCAGACAACCGGTTGACCGGACCCATCCTCAATCTGCATCTGCTCTCCAACTTGGCATTTGTGCACCTCGAAAACAACCTGCTGACAGGACCGATTCCGGATCTGAGCGAACTTTCCAACCTGAGAGGCCTGAATCTCAGGGGCAATTCACTGTGCCTGCCCACAGGTGCAAGCCTGTCACATCACCACCCTGAAGTGGCCGCCCATCTGAATGGCCTCAATCCGCCTATCTGCACTGCGGCTGACCTCTCGACACCGTTAAGCGCGCCGCAGAACCTGGCAGCGAACGTAAGCGACGGCCAGGTGAGGCTCATGTGGGCCGCAGTGAGCAACGCCGTCGGTTACGAACTGCGGACTTGGGACAACTTCGACCGCCAGTGGTATTCGATCGGCGGTGAACTGACTACCGCGGAGTACACGCACACAGTGCAAACCGATGGCAGGAGCTACTACTATCAAGTACGCGCCCGCGGCGCTCAAGAAACACGGAGCGCGTGGTCGGAACGCATAATTGTAGTCGTCGTCCCAACCAAGTTCCCTCCACCCCCCCTCTCCCTTGGTATTGACCTGGAATACCAGAAGTATTTCGAGGTCGGCGGGGTGGTCGCAGTCGCCCCGATTGACGTGACTGACCATAGAATGGTCGAAGTGCAGGAGATATTCTCCGGCATGCTCGCCAACCGGGCTGACCTGCTGGAAGCAATGGCCTACTACAACACCAGGATCAACATAAATGACGACAATGATCCACTTGCTTACAAGATCAAGACGAGCAATGCCGAATGGTGGGGAGCAAATCTACCGGAAAATGAGCCTGATTGCTATGTGACAATCCACGAGCTGGCACACGTGATACACTACGCGCTTGAAGATCAAGCCGACGGCGAGGAGTTCAATTCGAAGCTCAATGCCCTGTTGGACGCTGCGTTGACTTCGGGTCTGTGGAATGATGAGTACGCCTCGACGAATATCGCAGAATATTGGGCCGAAACCGTCACCTTCTGGTTGAAGGGGTCAGTAGATCTGAGAGAGACGGGAGGCACGACAAGGCTGGAGAACTACGATCCGGAAGCGGCCAAACTAATCCAGGAAACGCTCGGAGACGCGACCGTCCCCTCGTCCTGTAAACGCTAAATGTCGAGGGGAAAGAGAAACGCCTAGAAGAGGACCCTGCACGGCAGTTCCCATCCACTCTCTTGCTACGCTGAGCCGTGGCTTGCGCCGTATCGGTTGCGGCCGCGCACACCATCGTCCAGTACGGAATGTCGATAACCCCTGGCCGGTAGAAAACAACCTCGCCCCCATTCACCACAGTCTACCGGCCCATGCATCCCCTATCCTCCAGGGCAATCGCATCTAATTATGTAGGCCGATTCCGTTGAAATCGTAGTCAGAACAAAGCGCGAATAAGCGAAAATCGTCTTCAGATTGCTGGATCGCGAGCAGAAGTTGCCGCGGCACAGGCCCTCAGTGGTCGAAATCATTCAGATTTCCCGACTACGTGCCACGTTTCGAACACTTCTCTATGTCTGATCCCGACCAGGAGGGGATTCTGAAGCCCTTCGTTGCTTTAACCCAATTTAGATGCAATCGCCCTGCCCTATCCTCGTTTGACACAACACAATTTCTCCGTAAAATGGAATCGTTCCCATTACGCCGCTCTTCCCAAAGAGGGCGGGGGACCTTAATCGTCCTTGGCACGGGGCTTCCTGTCCGCCAGACCGGAAGCACATGCAACCCTGCCAATCCCTCATCCGCGTTTCATACATCATCACACGTAGCAAAGGAGACCCAGAGTATGGCATTGCGTAAGGTAGTGATTCGTTCAGCTGTACCCCTTGCAGCCCTGTTGCTTCTTCTGCTCGCTGCCGGGTGTGTCGCACCCGCTGCCGCGCCCGCAGATACAGGCGACGGGGACATGATGGAGGCGAAGAGCGAGCTCGTCGTCGCTGTCGCCCAGGAAATGACCTCACTGGAAGCGCCGCTGGCCGCCGCTGAAACCAACTGCAACGGCTGTTTGAACGTTGTCGAAACGCTGGTCACGCGCAACTTCGCCACCGGCGAGATCGTTCCCCTGCTGGCAACCGAATGGGAGCGCATCGATGACAGCACGATCCAGTTCCAGCTGCGCGAGGGCGTCACATTCCACGACGGCTCTCCCTTGAACGCCGCTGCAGTCGCCACAAGCATCAACTACATGTTTGAGGCCGACCTCGTCAGCGATCTCAGGGGCTTCATCGGCGGCGAGCTCAGCGCCGAAGCCGTGGACGAATACTCTGTAAACGTCACGGCCGAAAACCCCGACCCGATCCTGCTCGAGAAGATGTACTTCGTCGCTATCACCTCCGCCAAGCAGATCGAAGAAGATCCGGATTCCTACTCGACCAATCTGGTAGGCACCGGTCCCTACATGCTCGATGAATGGAACCGCGGCGAGTCCATCATCTACGTCGCCAACCCCGACTGGTGGGGACACGACAACCCCGACGAGGCCGGCGGTAGGGTATCCTTTGACCGACTCGTCTGGCGCTTCCTCCCCGAGGACACCGTTCGCGCCGCAGCCGCCCAAGCCGGCGAGGTCGATATCGCCCAGTTCGTGACGCCCGACCAGTGCAACGCCGCCATGGGCGACGACGGCCTGCGTTGCGCCTCCGTGGCCAGCGTCGAGACCATGTTCGCCCGCATGGGCAACCAGAAGCTCTTTGAGGACGTCCGCGTCCGCAAAGCCCTCAACCTCGCCATCGACAAGGAGCTGATCGTCGAGACGCTGTTGGGCGGAGCCGCGACCATCACCGGTCAGATCGTCAATGAGACCGCAACCGGGCACAACGCCGACCTTGCGCCCTATCCCTATGATCCCGACATGGCCCGCGCCCTCCTCGAGGATGCAGCGGCCGACGGCGTGGACGTGGGCCAGGAGTTCACCCTCGCCTCCCGCCAGGGCCTGCACGCCGGCCACGTTGAGGTCATCGAGGCCATCGGCGGCATGCTCAACGATGTCGGCTTCAACGCCAACGTCAGCGTCATGCCCCCGGACACTTTCAATCCCCAGTTCAGCCATAACTGGGCCGACCTGGAAGGCCAGCCCAACTGGGTCGCCGTTCACCTTCACGGCAACGAGATCCTGGACCTCTGGTTCTCCTACGTCAACTACTTCACCTGCGGCGGCGTAGTGTCCCTCTACTGCAACGCTGAGGTCGATGCCCTCTGGGAAGAGGCCCGCAATCTCTCGGGCGAGGCCCGTGACATGAAGTTGCAGGAGGCCGCACAGGTCGCCTACGACGACTATGCCTACGGTCTCATCGCTCACCTGGATCTGGCCTACCTGATCAGCGAAGACCTGAACTGGAACGTGAAGCTGGACCATCGCCTGCAGGCTAAGGAAATGTCACCCAAGTAACGGGCTCAGCTCATATTGCCCGTCGAGGTTGGTAAACTGAATGCGTACCGCGTATTGCGCCCCGTCCCGCCCAAACGGTGACACCGCAATACGTGGTACGCAGCTTTCAGAGACGATGACTACACAGGCGAGGAGAGCAGAGAGAACACCTCCCGTTCCCTCTGTCCCCACTTCTCGCTCCTCGCACTAAAAGGTGATCCGATTCTTTTCTATCTGCGCAGACGCTTCATCCATTCGATTGGCGTCGCCTTCGCCGTTCTCACCATCGTTTTCATAACCGGTCGCATTCTCGGCGACCCGGTCCGCATCATGGTCGGCGTCGAGGCCTCCGAAGAACGCGTCCAGCAGGTCCGCGACCAACTGGGTCTCAACGATCCCCTCCCGGTCCAGTATGCCCGCTTCGCCGTAAGAGCAATTCGCCTTGATTTCGGCGACTCCTTCTGGCAGAAGACCTCCACCCTCCCCCTCGTCCTGGAGCGACTCCCCGCCACCTTCCGCCTTACCGCCGCCGCCTTCCTCATCGCCGCCCCGCTGGGCATTCTCCTCGGCGCCGCCGCCGCGCTGCGCCCCCATACCTTCCTCGACAGGATTATCAACGTCCTCTCTCTGGGCGGCGTCTCCATGGTCGACTTCTGGATGGCGCTGATGCTGATCATCGTCTTCGCCGTCCAATTCGGCTGGTTCAAGACCTCCGGCTACGGTGGCTTCTCCTACATGGCCCTCCCTGCTTTGACCCTCTGTTATTCACCCCTGGGACGCATCTCCCAGATCACCCGCAGCGCCATGCTCGACGAGATGAACCAGCCCCATATCACCGTCGCCCGCGCCAAGGGACTTGCCGAGCGGCGCATCGTCTTCGTCCACGCACTCAAAAACGCCGCCATTCCCGTCGTCACCATCAGCGGCGACATGCTCTCTTCCATGCTCAACGGCGCCATCCTGGTCGAAACCGTCTTCGCCTGGCCCGGCATCGGCCTCCTCACCCTGCAGGCGCTCCAACGGCGCGACCTTCCCCTCGTCGAAGCGACCGTTTTCGTCGTGGCCTGCATGGTGATCATAGTCAACCTGCTCGTCGACCTGAGCTATGTCTACCTGAACCCAAGGATCCGCTTCCAGTAACCCCGGCGGCTCCTTCCATAGCCGCGGCCGCCACTGTTCCTTTATGACCGCAGAGACAAAGTCGTTGTTGCAGGAAGAGGCAGAACGGACACGCCGCGCCTCCGCATGGCTCGTTCCCCGCGCCCTACTGCGCGACCCCGTAACCTTGATCGCGCTCACCATTTTCACCCTGATTCTGCTCAGCGCAGTGGCTGCCGAGTTGCTCGCGCCCCACGATCCGCTCGAGCAGGACCTGCGCATGCGCAACATGCCGCCCTTGTCACCGGCCGCACAGGAAGGCGCCCCGCGCCACATCCTCGGCACCGACCCCCTCGGCCGCGACATGCTCAGCCGCATCATCTTCGGCGCCCGCGTCTCCCTCACTGTCGGCCTCAGCAGCGCCCTCGTCTCCGGCGTCATCGGCACCATGCTCGGCATCATCGCCGGCTACTACCGCGGCAAGGCCGACGACATCATCATGCGCCTGGTCGATATCCAGATGAGCATCCCTGTGATCATGCTCGCGCTCCTCGTGCTCTTCTCGCTCGGCCCCGGCTTCTGGAACCTTGTCGTCGTCCTCGCTATCGTCAGGTGGATGGCCTACGCCCGCCTCGCACGCGGGCAGACCCTCGCCTACCGCAACTCACCTTTTATCGACGCCGCCATCGCCATCGGCAGCACCCACACCCGCATCATCTTCCGCCACATCATCCCCAACGTCTCCTCGCCCCTTGTCATCCTCGGCACCCTTGAGGTCGCCACCCTGATTCTGAGCGAGGCCGGCCTCAGCTTCCTCGGCTTCGGCATCCAGCCCCCCGAACCCTCCTGGGGCCTCATGATCGCCGGCGGCCGCCAGTACATCGCCTCCGCCTGGTGGATCGTCGCCTTCCCCGGACTCACCATCTTCCTCACCACCCTCAGCCTCAACCTGCTCGCCTCCTCCCTCCGCGCCATCTCCGACCCCGTCCAACGCGAGCGCTGGCTCAATAAGGGCTCCGGCCCAGCCAACTCCTCCGGCTAAGCTTTGTTGACCTGCACAAAAAACTGGAAACTACGCTGCGGAGAGCAAGCGTGTCATCTCTCCCTTCCCTTCACTTTCTGACTCTTGGGCGGTCCGGCTGCTCACTCGTGAGGATCGTCGGGTTGACCAACGGTACGACCGTGCGGTCTCCGCCCCTCCAAACCGCTTCAATTTCTTTGACACCTTGCTGTTCCTCCTAAGACGAGGGCTCAGAGCCCTTGTACGCCCCCTTTGACGCCCACCACTGCAGAGGACTTGATCATTTCCTGGGACGTATCTTCGCTCGTGGTCCCCGGCGGTGCTGTCCCCCCGATAACGAAGCTCAGTGTATCCCCGTTGCCGCCGTCGAACAGGCGGAAACCGTCGCTGCCCTTTTCTGCAACACCGGCGTCGTCAAGAAGCTGGTTGGCCATATCCGGGTCGTACACGTTGCAGGCGCTTGCCTGCTTGAAGTACGTCTGCGCCGGGCCATTTCCTTGAACTGAAGTGGTGTTGCTGCCTGACGGCATACTGAACGAATTGCCGCCGGCTAGGAAGCTTGGGCATACATGGACCCGGACCGAGTCAGTGGCGACTGTCCGCTGTCGACCTGTCCCAGCAAGGTGGGGTTGAATGGCCTACGAGTTTCTGTGAATGGCGAATCCTGTCGAGCGCAGGCCGGGCAGACTGACACGATCCGGACTCACTCCAACAGAAATCCTCGAATTACCCTGCCGTGGCGCTGGTACAGGAACCCGCCGATGACAAGCAGCACGCCCAAGCCGATGAAAGCGGTCACTCGGTATGCCAGTCCCAGGCTGAATGCGTCGTAGAGGAAAAGCTTGGCGACAGGCACTGCCAGCAACCCCAACCCGGCCAGCCGCGGCCAGCGACTACTGCGCACGATACCCAGGACAATCAGTGCCGCCGCGTACAGGGCCCACAACGCGCTCAAAGACAGGCTGATCACATTGCCGGCGGTTTCCGGATCAATGGCGAAGAAACCCCGGTTCACCGCGTCTATCAGCTCAGTGCTGAGCGCGACCAGCGTCAGGCCGTTGCCCGTGACCAGCAGAATCGGAGCGACAATAGCGTCCCCGCGAGATGCTGACCGGCCTCCCCAACGCTGCGTGAAAATGGCCGACAGGAAAGTCGCGGCGATCGCGGCAGCAGGCGCCATGAATCGCCGGTTTACCAACGGCCAGTAGGTGCGGTCCTCGCCGAAAAAGG
>VYDA01000333.1:10099-12269 GCA_009843665.1 Caldilineaceae bacterium SB0675_bin_29
GACGTGATGAAGTAGCTTATGATTTGACGGAAGAGAATCGGCGCGAAGTAGCTAACGATCAACTGAAGGCAAACCAGGGCGAGGATGACGAGAGCCGCCCAGCGCAGTTGTGGCATTCCCAATAAAAAGGACAGCCAGACCAGGACTACCATCTGCGCCGCCCAGAGTATGGTGACCCAGGGGCCGTCAAGCTGCACGGGAACGGCTATGATCAGAAAGACCAGGGCCATTCCCAGGGTAAAGAGACTGAGCCGCACCTGTTCCCGGTACTGGGCCAGAATCCCGTACCCCAACATGCCGTAGAACAAGGCCAGCAGCAAGGTGAACCCGCCCATCCAGGCCTGGTACTCATCGGACAGTATGCCGTAGCTGATTCCGAAGTAAGCCATCCCGTTCAACACGATCAGGCACTGGTCGAGGAAATCCGGAGTACGGCGCCAGAACAGGTGAAACAGTGTCGTCGCTGCCACGAAAATGATGAAAATGAAAGTAATGCCCATCTGGGCCAGCAGCAGGTCAGGGCTCAACTCTTCAAACCAGTACCCGAAGAGCGCCAGGGAGCCGATCAGGGCCATCAGGGTGAACCAGCGCCAGTTGCGGGCGACGGCGAGGGCCAGGACGCCCAGATCCAGCATCAGCACGTAGGCGAGGATCTCCCACTGACCCGGCAATCTGTCGGCCAGGAACAGTGGCGTGGCGAATCCGCCCAGAATCCCGAGGACCGCTACCGCCCGCGCATCATGGCGCAGCGCCAGAGCGGCGGCGGCCAGGGTCACAAGGCTGGATAGCATCAGGGCAGTCGTTGCCGGGATCAGGAAATAGAGAACGTGGGCGGCGTATATGGACAGATACAAAATGGCAATGCCGCCGCCCGTGACCGCCTGGGCCCACGCCGGATACCTGCGAGCCCAGAGCTCGCCGCCGCCGAGTAGGACCGCCCCAACCAAGAGTCCCAAGACTACCCGCCCAGTCTCCCCAATCCAGTCATTGTCGAAGGCCAGTTTAAGAAAAAAGCCGATTCCGATGATCAGAGCCAGAATGCCGACGCGGGCCAGCCAGTTGCCCCCTACCAACCATTCCCAGTCGCGGGAGGACGAGGCACTCTTTTCGCCAGCAAGAGGCGCTGCGGTCGGGGCATCCTGCTGAGCAACGGGTGCCTGTGCGGTAACAGCAGAAGCTTCGACCGGGCCGGCTGTCTGGCTCGTCGCCTCTGAGGGCGGTCTTTCTGGGGTAAGGTCTGGGGAGGCGTTTTCGAGAGCGTCGATGCGCTGCCCCTGCCGGATCATCTGCGCTTGCAACCGGCTGATCTGCGACTGCAGACCGGAAATGACACCATGCAAATCGTCGCCTTCTGACGACTTGGATTCGGACCAGACGCCGGCGTATCCCAGGTCGGCATCGCAATGGGGGCAAGTGTTGTCGCCTGACGAAACTTCACGCCCACAGTTAGAACAGTTCATCTTCACCCTCCCTGAGGGCCACCCTGGACAGCAGAGGGGTTATGTATACCGCTCCCGATAAACGGAGCGGGAGCTAAACTGTGAAATTGAGCGGTTCACCAAGTAAGTTAAGGACCAGCTCATCGCAGAAACTCGCTTCGTCGCCGGCGCTGTGATCGGGACCGGAGTTGCAGTCGGAGCCAAAGAATCAGTCGGGACCAGCGTTACGGTCAGCGCCGAAGTATCCGCCATATCCTCCGCGTCATCTTATTCGGGCGAGCAGGCAGTAACAGCGGTAAAGAGGAACAGAAATACCAGCAGGATTCCAGCCCCGCGAGTGCCTATTCCCCAGACGTATCTGTGCTCTCACCCAGACCCAGCAGTATGCGCATAATCTCTGTTGCGCCCTCCTCGGCCGCAAGACTGAGGGGCGTACGGTCAAAATAGCCCTGTGATTCGCCTAACGCGCCGGCAGCGACCAGGAGCGGCACGATCTCCACGTCGCCTTTCTTTACGGCTTCGTGAAGGGGCGTGTTGCCGCCGAAGCCCTCGGCTGCGTTGACATCCGCACCCGCTTCAACC
The DNA here is from genome assembly GCA_009843665.1 of Caldilineaceae bacterium SB0675_bin_29. GTDB lineage: Bacteria > Chloroflexota > Anaerolineae > Caldilineales > Caldilineaceae > Bin5. Next base: position 12,121 of record VYDA01000333.1, read on the forward strand.
AGAAGCCGCACCATGTCGACATCACCCTTCTCTATCGCCGTATAGAGCGCTTCACTTCCAACAGATGGCGTCGATGCAGCTTCCTTGTCTTCGCCGTCCGTTGACGTGTCCGCGTCCGAGCCCAGCAGAATCTGCAGAATCTCTGTCGC
>VYDA01000158.1:0-2270 GCA_009843665.1 Caldilineaceae bacterium SB0675_bin_29
AACTCGCTTTTGACTCGCCTGCGACCTTCGACTCCCATCTTCGCGCGCAGCGCCGGAGCCGCAAGCAGTCTGTTTATGGCCACGGCCAGCGCGCGCGGGTCGTTGGGCGGCACAACCAGACCCGTGGTACCGTCGCGGTTGACGTAGGATGTGCCGGTGCCGAGCTCGGTGCAGACGACAGGGAGGCCGCAGGCCATCGCCTCCAGCTGCACGATTCCCAGGGCCTCGGCGCGATTGGTGGACGGCAGTACGAACAGGTCGGCGGCATGGCGCGCGGCGAGAGTTTCCCGCTCCGAAGCATCGCCCAAGAAGAAGACTCTGTCGGTCAGGATTTCCGCCTGCGTCAGATTCTGGCATGCTTCCTGCATTGGACCTGTCCCGATAATCAGTAGCTTAGCGCGGATGTCGTGCATGGCCCGGATCAAAACGTCGACACCCTTGTAATGGCGCAGGCGGCCGATGAAGAGCAGGAGAGGCAGGTCACCGTAACGATTGCGCAGCTGCTGTGCGTCGTCGCGAGCTTGGTCGGTCTCCTCGAAGCGATCGGTGTCGATGCCGTAGTGGATCACGCGGCACTTCTTGCGGACAGGCTGCAGGAAAGGAGAAGACTCGATATAGGCGGGGCTGGAAGCTGCGACGAGAGCGGCGCGGTTCAGGATTTTCCTCAGTAGAGGCGCATAGAGTTTGCCCGTGCGCCTCTGGCGAATGATGTCGCTGTGATAGCTGATCACGGCCGGTTTGCTGCGTCCCAGTAGCAGTTGGGCGAGCTCGGCAGGCGGGTAGGGCGCGTGGAGGTGAACGAGGTCGACGGACTGTGTCTGGCGCCGCACTTCGGCGAAAAAGGGCAGGCTGATGGGCGTGGAGAGGAGGTGGGCTTGGCGGCCCGATTTGGTTACGGGAACGCCGTCGATGGTTTGGCTCACGGTTTCGTGTGCGGTATTGGTGACGAGGACGCGGGCGTCAAGGCCCTCGGCTCGCAGACCCCGGGCCAGCAGGCGAATGTGGTTCTCGATGCCGCCGACGACGGGGTGGTAGTCCTTGTACAGCAGGAGTACTCTCATAGGGTATTGCGCTAGAAATTCGCGATCAGTTTACCAATCTCACTTCAGGCATTCCCGACCAACTCCAGATAGAGCCCTTGGAGTTGGTTCACGGTGCGTTCGATTCTGAAGTGGTCTTCTACGCGAAGGCGGCCTGCTCGTCCCATGCTCCCTGACATCGCGGGGTCTCTAAGCAGTCGCGAGACGGAAGCGGTCAGGGCTGTCGTGTCGCCAGGTGCGACGAGCAGGCCGGTCTCTTCGTGTATCACGATTTCGGGCAGCGCGCCGTGGGCGAAAGCAATAACCGGTTTGCCCATAGCCATTGCCTCGATGTTGACAAGGCCAAAGGGTTCAGGCGCGCCTGGATGCACAAACAGGTCCATGGCGGCCAGGGCAGGACGTACGTCGTCAAGCTGACCGGTCCAGTGCACGCGGTCGGCAAGGCTGGGTTGCGAGCCCAGGGCCAGCAGGTGCGCCTCATAGTCGTCCTGTACGCCGAAAGGGTCGCCGCCGACTATCAGGAAGCGGCACTCCGGCTGTTGTTCAGATAGCTGGAGGGCCATGTGCAAGAACGTGTCCTGGCCTTTCCAAGGTCGCGTTCTGCCTATCATGCCGACGATGTGAGCATCGGGCGGGAAGCCGGCGGCTCTGCAGATGCCGGCTCTGTTGTCAGCAGTGTTGTGGGCCTGGTCAAAGTGAGCCAAGTCAATTCCGTTGTGGAGAACCGATGCCCGGGCGGAGCAGGGCAGGTGTTCGGCGACGGCGCGAGAATTTGTGATGACACGGCCTGCCATGGCACAAAAGACGGACTTGCCCATGCGGTCGGCCCGTTTGGCGGCCGGCTCGGCCTCTGAGAGCCAGAAGTCGCGCATGTGCCAGACCAGAGGAGCTGACGCGAGGCGTGCGGCCAGCGAGGCGTAGGCGGTGGCGCGTACCGTGTTACTGTGGATGAGCGCGGCGCCGATTTCGCGGGCGGTTTTCGAAATGCGCCGGGCATGTTTCCACAGATCGAGCAGATTACGGGAGGAGCGGCGAAGCCGCGGCAGCGACTGAGCGTGCACTGGAAAACCGGCCGCCACCGCCTTTTCGGCAAGCTGTCCGGGGGGCGCGATCAGATGAGGCTGCCATCGAGCGCGGTCCAGGAAGGTCATGAGGAGGAGCAGGCTTTGCTCTGCTCCTCCGAGGGCATCTGCGTGGTCGACGAATAGAATGGGGCGTGGTGTCATAGAG
>VYDA01000158.1:2280-10362 GCA_009843665.1 Caldilineaceae bacterium SB0675_bin_29
CAATGATGGACATAAACTGCTTTCCGGCTCTCACCCAATTCATTTCGAGCTCGACCCAGCGGCGGCCAGCGCGGCCCATGCGTTGCCTCAGCGCCGGGTCATCAAAGAGACGTGAAATTGCTTGTGCCAGCGCCTGCGGGTCATCAGGAGGGACGAGGAGCCCTGTTTCGTTTTCGAGGATGGCTTCGGCGGCGCCTCCGCTGCGCGCTGCGACGACGGGGAGGCCGCTGGCGCTGGCTTCGAGGTAGACGATGCCAAAGCCCTCGACGCTGCCGGCATGATAGTCTGCACGTGACGGCATAACAAATACAGTGGCTCGCCTGTATATTTCTGGGAGTTCTGAGTCAGATACCTCCTCCATAAAACGTACAGCGTGGAGGACTCCCAGTTCCTGAGCCTGCTGTTCAAGTGATGCGCGTGCGGGTCCGATTCCTACGATCCAGTATTGAAGGTCGGGAGACCCGTCAAGCAGTGAGGGCAACGATAGTAGAACTGTGTCAATACCTTTGCTGTTCACAAGACGCGCCACGGTCAAGAGAACTGGAGGTCCTGCAGGGGGCACAGCAGGCGGCACAAATCGATCGGGATGGGTGCCGGGGTAGAGAATCTCGGGGGGTGGCAGTCCCAGATCGTGAAGACGTTGCGCGTTGGCGTGTGAGATAGTCACAAGCGAATGAGCGTTGGCGAGAAGACGATTGAAGATGGGGGCATGCCAGCGCAGCTGGGCCGCTTCGAAGTCATTTCCGTAGGCCAGGGCGATGTACCGTCCCCTGTGCACTGCTGCGAGGAGCAGTAGGCGGGGGTGCGCGTGGCCGACGATGGTGAGGTGGGGACGCAGCTTCGCTAACTGCCGGGCGAGGCGCCAGTTCATTCTCAAGCCGGAGCCCGGGGCGTCAGAGGATTGCGTGCGACTCGATGTATGGCCGCTACCATCTTTTGCGAAAGAGACCAGATGAAATGGTTCCGAGATGAAATGTGACGGATCGCCGGTCGGATGTACCAAGGTGAGATTACATTCGTTTCCGAGGCGTTTGCATAGTTCGAAAAGATACTGCTGCATGCCGCCGATGCGGGGCGGGAATTCGAGTGTAAGCAGCGCAATTTCAGGGCGACGAGTGTGGGATGCGAAAGAAGGCCGCGTCGACATGAGAGGGTCTTTCACGCCCCCCGCCCTTCATTGTGTTGACTCTTGCTGTTGACCATGCTGGTGAAGAGCTCTTCGTAAGCGTCTACTACCCGGTCCTGTGCGAACGCCTTGGCGCGCTGGAGACCCAGCTGTGCCAATGAGCAGCGTCTTGCCTGGTCGTTTAAGAGCGACAGCAGAGTCGTTCCGAGTTCGGATGGGTGAGCCAAAACGCCCCACTTACCGTCTTCAAGCAGCTCACGCGCGCCGGCGTTTGGCGTGGCTACGACCGGCGTGCCGCAGGCCATGGATTCAATGTATGGAATGCCGAAGCCTTCATAGGTGCTGGGCAAGCAGAAAACCCAGGCACGGCGATATAGATCGGCCAAGTCGCTTTCACTTGGGTTCACGAAACTGAACACGGCGGGCGCTTGCACGTTTCGCTCCGACACCATCCAGAGTTCGGCCTCGGGCAGGGCAGGTCGAATCTGGTTCTGGAACAGGTCGAGCAGCATCTGCCCTCGCTTGCGTCCGGACAGGGTACCGACAAAGAGAATAGCGGGATGGTTATGTCGATGTTGATATTTCAGATTGGGTCCAGGGCAAAAGACTTCAGTGTCTACTGAGTTGGGAATGACATGTTCGATGCCTTGCACGAATTGCCCTGTGCAGGCACTGACTGCCACGACCTTTGAGGCTATTGACACTTCCCATAGTTCAATGGGGGTCAGGGACAGGTACCATAGCCGCTTCTTCCAGGTGGGTGCATGAATTGCTTCGGCCCAAGACGCTCCGTGCAGTGTTCTCACCAGAGGTGGGCCTTGTCGTCGGAGCAGAGCGTTGTTGCCATGGGCGTGGATGATGTCGAAGTCACTGAAGTCCTGGGTGCTGTAGCGGAAGGCCAGGTGCCATATCCAAAGCCAGGCGCGAAATGGGTTCGCAGGGCGTGCAGAAAGGACTCTTCGCACCTGATAGTAGGCATCCGCTGGGCGTTCGTCGGATGTGAAGACCGTCACATTGTGGCCGCGTTGCGCCAGAGCGTTAGCCTGTCTGTGGGCTACATAGGCCACGCCGCCTGTCTTTGTTCGGTCTGGCGAGGGCAGGTGGGAGGAAAGTACGGCGATCTTCACGGCGTCCGGTGCTTTCGTTTCCACAGACCGGCCCAATATCCGCGCCAAAGGCCCCGTAGCGAAGGGATTGTCCGCGCCAGATGTCTCTGGATGATGGCTTGCTTAACGAGTATCCAGCCCAGCTCCCTTTTGAGGAACCAGGGCAGATAGCGCTGCTGGAAATTCTTGGCGAAAAAGTAGGCGTTGTTGTGGTGGGACTCGAAGAAATACTGTGCCTCGTCACTGTCTTTACTAGCGCGAGTACCGCCGGTGGGGTGGCCCAGATGTACGATAGCGGCTGCGGGATCGTAGGCGATCTGGTAGCCGCGGCGCAAAATGCGAACTGAGAAGTCAGTTTCTTCGCCGTTGGCACGGCCAATGTAGCCTTCGTCGAACAGGCCGACATCGATAGCCAGCTGGCGACCCATTGACATGTTGCCGCCTCGCAGGCTGTCGGTAGTCCCTTTGGGAACTTCGTGATGCCAGTAGGCGCGCATTCTGCCATCGGGCTGGATGACAAGCGGTCTGGGCTGAGGGGGCTGCTTCTTCGTTTCCACATAGACGCCACCGGTGGCTGCGCCGATGCCAGGGCGCTGCAGATTTTCCATGTGCAGCTCGATCAGATTTTCAGGGGGAATGATGTCATCGTCGCAGTAGAGGAGGTAGCTGCCTTTGGCCAGCTTCGCGCCTACGTTGCGCGCATGGGGCAGATTGGCCTTTGGGACGAATTGCCAGCGAAAACGGTCAGGATAGCGGTCCTGGCAGGACCAGATATATTGCTCGGTCACTGTATCGTGATCTCGAGTCTGGTCGATGACCAGCAGTTCGTAGTGTGGGTATGAGAGTTGGAGAAGATATTCGATCGTTTCGCACAGAACCTGTTCGCGTTGATAGGTTGGAACTATAATCGACCAGTAAGGACAGTCAGACATTGCTTAGCTGCGTACGAGGAACTGTACGAGGCCCTGGTAGGCCGGGGCCAGGCTCTGGGGAACGTGCTGGCTGAGACGGGTCAACAGTTCTTGATCTGAAGCATCCAAGGCTGCGAAAGTTCTCAGCATAACAGGGTAAATCAGGACCGCCGCTGCGACTGCAACCACCAGCCCGCCCAGCCAAGTGCTTATGAGCCATGCTGCGATTGCGGCAGACAGGGCAGCAAAGAAGACCCGGCCCAGAATGCGAAAGGGGAGGTCCACTTGCAGGCGCCGCGCAGCATGAGCAATGCTCATGGCACTGGAAACCGTGTGGCAGCCGCAGGTGGCGAGGGCGGCCCCGGTTGCTCCATAACTCGGGACCAGGATCAAGGACAGAACTATATTGCAGAGTGCCATCACCGCGTTCAGACGGACAATATAGTTCTGTTCGTCGGCACTGTGTAGCATGGCTACGCTGACGGAAGCGATGGAACCACCGATGTTGCCGACAAAGAAGATCGCGAGAATCGGGGCCATGCCAAGGAATTCCGGACCGTACAGGAGCGCGACCGAAGCGGCCACGGCTGCTCCTCCCAGCCCGATTGGCATAGCGACTGCTGCCGCGACCCGATTTGACGAAATGTAGACCCGGCCGATGCGCTCAATGTCATTTTGCCCCTGCAGCGATGAAAAGGTAGGGAGTAACGTCGCGGTGAAAATTGCCGGAATGGCCATTGATTTTATTGCCAGGTCAAAAGACTGGCTGTAGAAGGCAATGTCTACGTCTGTGGCAAAGAGCTTCAAAAAGAATACGCCAAAACGTTCGTATGGAATGGTGCTGGTGGCGAAGATGAGGACGATGTCCCGACTGTAGCGGAGTATGCGCTGGCGCAACTCTGGTGGAATAGAAGCGGTCGGGAGTCCGCGCACTGTGTAGTGGTTCGGCAACTTCCAGCCGATCAGCAGAATTGTTAGTATACGCCTGCCAATGTAAGCGAGAAGGAGAGGATAGATCCCGTAGCCGATGGAAACTAGAGTAATCGCCGCGGCTCCAAAGAGAAGACCTCCTATCAGGCTGGCCTGGCTGAAGATACGAAAGTCCTGGGCGCCCTTGGCCGCAGCCTGGAAGAAAGCCTCCACCACCACCAGCATTACCGAAAAGGCGACAAGAGCAAGGGCAGCAGTGTCGCTGGAGGGGACGACCAGCGAATAGATCAGAACAGTGCCCCCCACTATGGAACCGAGGACCAACTCTATGCGCAACAAGCGCGCGAAAATGGCCGAAGCGGTCTCTCTCTCGGGCCGTCCCAGGTATTCTGCCCCGAATTTGGTCATTGCCTGAGGGAGCCCCGGGGAGGCGACAAGTGCAAGCAGGCCTATCAGCCATAGCCAGTAGTTGTACTGGCCAAGCAGCGGGGCGCCAAGAGCACGCGCGAGGACAATATTGGTGATCAGTCCCATCAACAGACCACCAACTGTACTCAGGGCGCTCCAATATGTGTTCCTTACTATGGTCTGATAGACACTAATTATGAACCAAAGCGAGGAGGCTCAGCCCCAGGGGATCCCTACCTTGCGGGCAGAAGCACGAAGCGGCCAGGGCGGAAGGCCGGAACAGTCTCACCTCAGGCCATAGGCATTGGCCTTGCTTTCACCTGAAATTACTCGCCGGTAGCAGGCAACCGTCTCCGCCACCATGCGTTTTGCGGGGAAACTTTTTCGCACACGCTCATAGCCGCAACGCCCCATCTTCTGCCGCAACTCCTTATCCTGGATCAGACGAACCAGGGCATGCACCAATGCGCTTATGTTGTCCAGTTCAACGAGAATGCCGGTTTCGTCGTTGGCAACTACCTCGGGTACGCCACCGGTGTGAAAGGCGACAACCGGCTTGGCGTGGGCCATGGCCTCAAGGTAGATCAGGCCAAAGGATTCGGATTGAGAAGGCGCCGCGAATATATCGCAGTCTGCGTATAGCTTGGAAAGCTCACGCTCTTCAACATAGCCCAGAAAAGTCGTCGACTCGCGTGCCGCCGCTGAAGCAAAACTTTCGAAGTAGTCGCGATAGGACTTTCCTTGCGGCGCTTCGCCGATATCGTCGCCGGCAATGACGAATTTGCAGAAGGGGGTCTCCCGAATCACTTGCGGGATGGCATGAAGCAGGCGATCGATCCCTTTGCGCTTCTCCAGTCGACCTACATAAAGTACGGTTACCTTTCCCTCTTTGGCTTGCCGCTCAACTGGCGGCGAAATTGGCACAGGGATGCCAAGCGGTATTACTTCCGGTCTGGTCTTCTCAACCCCGTAGAGATTGGTGCAGTACTGAGCGATGAACCGGCTGTTGGCGATGATGTGGGCTGCTCGCCGCGCGGGAACAGCTTCGAGAAAGCAGGCCAGACGAAGACCCATCCTGTCCGCCCGACCTTCTTTGAGGAGACTTACCTGGGCAAGCGGCGTAGACAAGCGGATCACAAGTGGGGCGCGCTGATGAAAACTGTAGCAGAGACCCTCAGCGCCCCAGTTCGGCATTTCGACCACGTCAAATGGCCCTTGTTCATGTTCCAGGCGAGCGATCTTGCGGTCTACGGCCCAGCTTCGCTCCAGTTCGCGCCAGATCCCGCGTGCTTTGCGCCGGATTGGGGGCGGCAGGGCGAGCCGGCAATTTTCCACGCGGTGCAACTCCGGCGCGTGTGGAGCGGTGCTGTTTGAGGGAGTCATGCTGCCATTATCAGCGGGTCCGGCAATCACTGTGACGTCGTGTCCTTCTTCGACCAGGCCGTGGGCCAGAAGGTGGACATAGTTGGCGATACCGCCACTGCCTTCGGGCGGATATTCCTTGCTCACCAGGCAAATACGCAGCGGCTTCAAGGGTGCAGGCCTGCAGCTGCATTGTAGACTTCTACCGTTTGCCTTGCCGCGTCACGCCAGGAGAAGCGGGCTGCTCTATTCAGTCCCTCTGTGCGCATTTGTTCGGCCATCTGCGGATTCGACAAGACTTCGAGGACGGCTTCCGCCAAGCCCTCGCCTGTCAGCGTTTCGATGTAGCGGGCTGCCGGGCCCCCGACCTCAGGCAGGCTGCTGACCTTGCTGCAGACGACCGGTGTCCCACAGGCCATTGCTTCCAGGACTGGGATTCCGAATCCCTCATACAGGCTGGGCATTAAGAGGCAGTCGGCGCCGCTGTACAGGGCAGGTAGGTCTGCGTCGGGAACGCGTCCGGTGAAGATGACATCAGTCTCCAGTTGCAGACGTTCCACGTTGCTTTGGACAGAGTCAAATAGCCAACCACGGCGGCCGGCGACTACAAGTGAATGGGGCCATCCCGCGGCTTTCAACCGAGCAAGTGCTTCAAAGGCGAGCGCGTGATTTTTGCGCGGCTCCAGCGTGCCCACCATCAGGAGATACGGCTTCCGAATCGCATGTCTCTCTATTGCCAGCCGGACTTCCTCTCTTTCGCTCGGTCTGAACCGCGCTTCGATCCCTTCTTCAACTACATGTACTTTGTGCGGAGAAGTACGGTAGAGTTCAAGTAAATCCTGTTTCGTGTGCCTGCTCACGGCAATGATAGCATCGGCACGGCGCACAAACAAGGGCATGGCTACGCGCAGGAAGCTCCGATTGGCCAGCGTGTGATGCTGGGGAAAGCGCTCGAAGATCAGATCGTGGACGGTCATGACCGAGGGCCGCGCGGTCCAGGGAAGGAGATGCTCGGTGGCATGGTAGATGTCTCCGGCATCGAGTCTGCGTTCCACGACAGGCGCTCTCAGCAGCTGACATGCGAGCACGCCCAGCCGCCAGGGATACTGGCCTAGCGGGAACGCGCGCGCGGGAATCGGAGCCAACGAGGCGGGGAGCTGGTGGCCGCTGTGGCGGTTGTAGAAGAGATTCAGGTCGACAGTGTCGCGACAGTGCTGCCACAGTGCGGAGGCAAGGCTCTCGGTATAGCGGGCGAGGCCGGCGCTCTGGTGGACTGCAGGGCCGGCATCAAGGACGACCTTCAGACGTCCCACCTTCCGGCGGGAACGCTGGAGTGGAGCATGGGTTGACGTGTGCAGCGCGGCCCCCGTCTCCTCACTCATCGCCGATATCCCAGGCGTCGTATTCCAAATGCTGCTCGACGGCCGCGTGGGCCTGGACCTTATGGTTCAGCCAACCGTGGACTGCTTCGCCCAAGTGAGAAAGCGGACTCTGACGCCTGGTGCAATCCGGGAGGGCGTCAAGGAAGACCTCGCCATAGCTGCGGTGCCACAGGCGGCTGTCCAGGAGGACGACGACGCCGCGATCGGAGGCGCTGCGGATCAGGCGCCCAAATCCCTGACGCAAACGGATAACCGCCTCCGGCACGGCATATTCGTGGAAGGGGTCCTCATACAGCCGGCTGCGGGCTGCATAGAGCGGGTCGGTCGGCACGGCGAAGGGGAGGCGGGCGATGATCAGGCAGACTAACTGGTCGCCGGGCAGGTCGATTCCTTCCCAGTAGCTGCTGGTGCCCAACAGGACGGAGTTCGGATTGGCGCGGAAGTCACGCAGGTTGCGGGTGCGGCTGCCCTCTCCTTGCTGAAGCACGGTCAGCCCGGCGGCAGCGAGGGGGGTACGAATGGCGTCGGCGCTGGCGCGCAGGTGGCTGTGGCTGGTAAAGAGGACGAGCGTTCTGCCTCCTGCAGCGAGGGCAGCCTGTTGGATAGCCTCTTCGAGCGCCAGCTGGTAATTGTGACGGTCGGGCGGAGGCATGTCGCCGGGCAGGTAGAGAAGCACGTTCCTTTTGTAGTCAAAGGGACTGTCGATGATTGCGCCGTTGGCGTCCCAGCACCCCAACCGGTCGCGCAGATAGTCGAAGTGATCGCCGGCCCGGAGCGTGGCCCCGGTCAGCACTACCGCCCGGTTTTTGCCGAAAAGTTCCGAAGCCAGCTTCTCGCTGACCTGAACCGGTGCGCTG
>VYDA01000158.1:10372-12243 GCA_009843665.1 Caldilineaceae bacterium SB0675_bin_29
GTTGCGAGAAATGCCGCCGCGAGAGGACTCCCCGTTCCCGGACAGCTCCAGCCAGGCAACCGACTCTTCGTGGTGGCTGAGTGGACGGAGAATGACATCGTCAGCAACCTGCAGGAGGTCGGCGAGTTCGGTCTGGCTGTAGTGCAAGGCCTGCAGCGCACGGGATGGTCCACCGGCCAAGGCCGTGGTATTCCCGTATTCATCTTCATATTGCCACCACTGGGACGCGTCCAGCTGGTAGGCCAGATCTGTCAGGCGACCGAGAAGGTGGCTGATTTTCTGGCTGATCCCGTCCCACTCGATTTCAATTTCGCTCCAGGCCGGCTGCGCTCTCATGCGGCTGTCCAGGGCAACCTGTTGGGGATAGCCGGAGGCGCCGCGCGCGGCGGGCCTGGTCTCGGAATGGCGGAGGACGAAATCGTGGAGCGCTTCGGCAAAGGGAGGGAGGCTGGCTCGCAGGTCCTTGTTGCCGACCGTCACTTGCTTCGCCAGCTCTTGCAAATGGTCTTGATCCAGTCGGGGGGCCAGTTGATTGACTGCCGTGTCAAGCCCCTGCAGAAGGTAGGCCAGGCCGCGCAGATCGATCTGACGTGTAAACTGGTCGGTTGCCGCGCCCTCCAGGTGATGGGCCTCGTCAACGATCAGACTGTCAAACTCAGGCAGGACCTGGCCGCCGGCGTCAATATCGGCCAACAGGAGTGCGTGGTTGACGACCAGCAGGTGGGCGGAACTGGCCTGGCGGTGCGCTTCCAGGTAAAAGTCACGGAAGCGGCCGCCGAGAAAGTCATGCCGACTTGCAGGCCGTCCGAAAGCGCACAGTTCCAGGCTGCATTCGTCTGCATGGGAAGCGACGTGCGCCATAAGAGCCTGTTCCTGCCGATCGTGAATCGGAAGCTCGCTGAGATCTCCGCTCTGCGTATGCGGCAGCCAGATCAGCAGCTTTGCCAGGAACCGCAATTCCAGGGGAGACAGGCTCTCAGCAAAGAGTCCTCTGACGCCGCGGGATGCTTCCAACCAGTTGACCAGCCTGCGTGTACAGAGATAGCGTGTTCGACCCTTTAGTGTCATCGCCCGGACAGGAGGGCAGGGCCCGCCGTTCGGGTCCATGTCAATTTCCGCGAGGACCTGGGCCACGCGGGGCAGCTCTTTTTCCAGTAACTGGTCCTGCAGAGGAAGGGTATGCGTGGCGATGACGACGCGACTCTCATTTGCCACAGCCCATGCTGCAGCCGGCAAGAGATAGGCCAGGCTCTTTCCGGTACCGGTTCCCGCTTCAATGATTCTGTGATCGCCCCGGTTCAGCGTGTCGAGTGTCTGAAGGGACATTTGCAGCTGACCGTCGCGGCGCTCGAACTCAACGCCCGACACGGGGTCGAACCCCTCCGCGAAGGGACTGTTGTCAGAGAAGGCCGCGGCCAGGAATTCGCCGGCTATTGCGCGAGGTTCTGGGTTAGGCGTAACCGGTGCGAGAAGGGGGACCTTGCGCCGGTACGGCCTGGTCGTCCGATGACGGTCGGCGTCCGGCCCTGCATTCCTACGGCGGCGCAACTCGTCGTCAAACAGAAGAATTGGACCCCAATCGCTGCCGCGACCGGCTTCGCTCAGCGTATCCAGAACCGAGTCAGGAATTTCCTCGATTCGCTCCAGAAGATGAAGAAGAAGATCGGCGGTCGCCTCTGCGTCTGCCGCTGCCCTGTGGGCGGTCGTCAGGGGAATCATCAGTGCTCTGCACAGTTCCCCGAGGCTGTAGCTGTCCTGTCCGGGCAGGAGTATCGTTGCCAGTTCGTGGGTGTCGAGAACAGGCGCTTTCAACTTCACGCCAGCCGCCCGCAAGAATGAGATGTCGAATCCGGCGCTATGGGCGACAACGG
>VYDA01000587.1:0-1861 GCA_009843665.1 Caldilineaceae bacterium SB0675_bin_29
CATGTAGCCCTCGCTGCAGGAAGAATGCTTTCAGCTGCTCCAGACAAGGAGTAGGAATGCGGCGCTCTACGCTGACGGGCGGGTCAGAAAAGGGCCCGCAAACGGGACGCTATGATGGACGATTCGCGCTGTTCCTCATAGCGCCCGCCTTCTTTTTCTACACGGTCTTCCTCATCGTGCCGCTCATCGGTACGGTTGTAATCGGCTTTACCGACTGGACAGGCATCAGCTTTTCCACGCTCAAGTTCACCGGTCTGGAAAACTTCATACAGATGGCCGGTGACGAGTTCTTCTGGGGCGCATTCCGCAACAGTTTTCTCTTCGTCGCGTGTTGCCTCCTCGTCCAGGTCGGCGTCGCCCTTCTCTTCGCCATCATTTTGGAGTCCGGGCCCAGGTTTGCCAGGTTGTTTCGCAGCATCTTCTTCGTTCCCTTCGTGATTTCGCTCGTGGTAATCGGGATTCTCTTCAACTTTCTGCTGGACCCGACAATCGGCATTGTGGACATCCTGTTGCGTGCAGTCGGCCTCGACGGGCCCAAATTCGGCTGGCTCGGTACCACCACGCTCAACGTCTTCGTCGTCATCGCAGTCCACATCTGGCGCAATTTTGGCTTCACCATGTTCCTGCTTATCGCCGGCCTGCAAGCCATCCCGCATGAACTGCAGGAGAGCGCCCGCCTTGACGGGGCCACGGCATGGCAGCTGACAACGAGGATCACGATCCCTCTGCTGCGCGAAGTGCTCGTCGTTGCCTCAGTTATCACCTCGATCGACGCCATGCGCGTCTTTGATCTCGTTTACACACTGACCGGCGGCGGGCCTTTCCACAGCTCGGAAACGGTTGTCACCTACATCTACCAACTCGGCCTGGGCGGCGCCCGTACACAACATGGTTACGCTACCGCCATCGCCCTCGTGCTCGTCCTGGTGATCATCGGCATGTCCGTTCTTCAGTTCACCCTTGCCCGCGCCGGCAGGGGAGCCGTTTCCAACTGAGGATTCCGCAATGGTCTTTCGTGAACTCAGTCTGCCGGTCAGGCTCCTCTTCTACCTGTTCCTGATCGTCGCTGCCGTCAGCATTCTTTATCCCCTGACGTGGATGTCCTATACCTCTCTCAAGACCAACGAGGAGGTTATGTTTTCTCCCTTCGGCCTGCCGACCCGCATCTCTTTCGACAACATCGCCGAAGCCTGGCAGACAGGAAATTTCGCCCGCCTCTATGCCAACAGCATCCTGATCGCGGTCGTCTCCGTCATCGGCATCATTACCATATCGACCACGGCCGCCTACGGGCTGGCCCGCTATCACTTTTCCGCCAACCGGGCGCTCTTTCTCTATTTCCTGGTCGGCATGGCCGTGCCAACCCAGGCGCTCATGGTGCCCAGCTTCAAGTTGATGGCCATCCTTGACTCCTGGGCCGCGGCACTGCATTTACCGATCCCGTTGCTCAACAGCCCGCTGGCCGTCATCCTTACCTACATGAGCTGGTCCTCCCTTGCAATCATCTTCATTCGCGCTTACTTCATGTCGATTCCCCCGGAACTCGAGGACGCCGCACGCGTAGATGGGGCCAGAGAGCTACAGATCCTGCGCCTTGTCATGGTGCCTCTGGCCATGCCGGCGATTGCGACCATGACCATCTTCTATTTCGTCTTCTTCTGGAACGACTTTCTCTGGCCCCTCATCTATCTGCACAAACATACCCTGCGCACAATTCCTCTGGGCATCATGCACTTCGAGGGCAAATATGTAAGTCTATGGAGTTTACAGGTGGCGGCCCTCTCGTTGGCGGCATGGCCTCCTATCTTGATATACATACTTTTCCACCGCCGCATTCAGCGCGGGCTGACCGAGGGAGCCC
>VYDA01000587.1:1871-3299 GCA_009843665.1 Caldilineaceae bacterium SB0675_bin_29
CTGTTCCAAAGCATCTGGGCAGGATGGCAGGAGTTGCCAGCACCTTGCGCAGGAAAGTGAATCTCACTTATGGCCAATCTTTCTCAAGCTGACTCCGCGCTTCCGCAGATGCGCCCAGGCCGGTTTCGTCTTCCGCGCGGCGAGGCATGGAGGGAGAATCTCTACGGATATCTCTTCATCTCCCCCTGGATTCTGGGGTTCGTGCTCTTCCTGGCCGGACCTCTTCTGGTTTCACTCGGATTGATGTTTACCGAGTATGCCGGGTTCAAAAAGATCACCTATGTAGGTCTGGCGAACTTCGAAGAGCTGATAAAGTTTGACATCCGCTTTATTGGCTCGTTGCGCGTCAGTGCTGTATTCGCCTTCTGGACGGTCTCACTGGCCATCATCATTTCGCTGGCCATGGCGCTTCTCCTCAATCAACGCTTCAGGGGGCATACTTTCTTCCGCGGCCTCTTCTACCTGCCGGCCGCGGTAAGCGGTGTCGCCATGACCTTCGTCTGGGCCGCGATGTTCGAGAAGGACTACGGGATGTTCAACCAGATTCTGCGCATATTCGATTTCGATCGCGTCGCCTGGCTGACATCCATAGAGTGGGCTCTGCCCTCCTATATCATCATGCGGTTGTACGGCGTTGGGCACTACATGGTGATTATGCTTGCAGGCCTGCAGAGCATTCCAGACGATCTTCACGAGGCTGCAAAGGTCGACGGCGCCAGTGGACTGGCCCTATTCCGTCATATCACTATCCCTCTGCTGTCGCCGACCATCTTCTTCCTGATGATCGTCGGCATGATCGGCTCGTTGCAGGTATTTACCGAAGGCTTCATGTTGACCCAAGGGGGGCCGGCGCGTTCCACGCTCTTCTATGTGCTCTATCTCTATATCGTGGCCTTTACCGAGAGGCGGTTCGGATACGCCAGTGTACTGGCCTGGCTTCTCTTCCTGATCATTATGGGCCTGACCTTACTTCAGTTCTGGCTGGCCCGGCGCTGGGTTCATTACGAGTCGCAGGAGGCCTAAATGGCAACGGAAATCAGACAGGCAAGCAGTCCATGGATGTACCGCCGCACGCTGCGACTGTTACTAAACTATGTGGTCGCTATCGCGATCGGCATCGTCATGATTTTCCCGCTGCTATGGATGTTTTCGGGCGCCCTCAAGACCAAGGAGATGCTGCTCGAAGAGACCGTAATCAACCTGATCCCGCCGCTGCCCTGGCAATGGCACAACTTCATCGATGCCTGGACCGCACTGGCCTTCACCCGGTTCCTGTTTAATACGCTGGTCATCACCGTGGCCTCCATCTTCGGTGGGCTGCTTTCCGCCTCCATGGTGGCATTCGGTTTTGCCCGCCTGCGCTTCGTCGGACGAAACTTCCTGTTCTTCATCGTCCTGGGCACGATGCTGGTCCCCATGCAGGTAGCG
>VYDA01000587.1:3309-12113 GCA_009843665.1 Caldilineaceae bacterium SB0675_bin_29
TGACAATCCCAACCGAGCTCGACGATGCCGCCAAGATCGACGGCTGTTCCCCGATTGGCATTTACCGCCACGTGATTCTACCGAACATAGGACCGGCGCTGGCCGCAGCCTCGATCTTCCTATTCCTCCATTCCTGGAATGACCTGTGGGGGCCGTTGATCTACCTGACCGACGACAATACGTGGACCCTGGCACGCGGCATGCTGACCTTCAAACGTACGCTGGCCGAATTCCGCCACGGCGGCGGTCTGCGGCAATACCAGATTCACTGGTTCCTGTCGCTCGGCACCATGACCATGCTGCCCGTTCTGTTTATCTATCTCGTCCTTCAGCGCCACTTCGTGAGCGGCGTTGTAACTTCCGGCCTAAAGGGGTAATCTGTATATAGCATCGTGTCTTGACGATGGGCCATGTGCGCCCGGATGGCGAAAAAACAGGGCGTTCAACAATCATGCTGCGGTCTCTGCTGCTATTCGCTTCAGCCCTTCTCCTGTTTGCGGCTTCCTGCGACGGACCGGCCGCTGAAGAGACCGCGCCTTCTGAAGCTGAACTGTCACATGTCGAAGAGCAGCCCTCGGCGGAGGACGCCTCTACTGAAACTGCTGCGCCAGCGCAGGCCGGCGTAAACGCAACCGCAACGGCGCTCCCCACGTTCACGCCGTTACCGCCGCCCACCCAAACGGAAACGCCTCTGCCCACACATACGCCGACTGCGACGCCAGTCGCGACCTCAACACCGACTCCAACCGCAGGCCTGACAGTAACGGCTGCGCCGCCCGAGCCGACAGATACGCCGACGGCAACGGCCACCGCCACTGCTACAGATTCTCCGCCTCTGCCTACCCCGACGCCGACCCCTTCGCCGACGGCAACTTCCACCAGTACGCCGGTACCGGCGACCGTCTTCGTGCGCAGCCATTCCACCTACCCGTCTGGCTCCGGACTGGCTCTGGTCGGCGAAGTGGTGAATGGCGGGGCCTACGAGGTGTTTGGCGTCCGCGTGCATGCCGAATTCTTCAGCAGCAGCGGTGAACAGATCGCCGACTCCGAGGCTATGGCGGTCTTTGGCAAGCTGGACGTAGAGCGGCCGGCCCCCTTCCTCATGCTTGTAGACGTAGACCCGTCCGCCGTCCAGAGCTATGAGTTAAGCGTTTCCTACGATGATTTCAGCATCATCGAGTTCCGTGACCTGGGAGTGTCGGCGGTTGCCGTTGTCGAGCGCGATGGACGCACTGCGATCGTCGGCAGGCTTCACAATCGGCATGAGACGGCTCTGACTTCGGTCGTGGTGGCCGCTACATTCTTCGACGACACCGGAGAAGTTGTGGACGTAGTGGAACTATCGATGTTCGGAGAAACGATTACACCTGGCGCAGATCTCCTCTTTGAAATCCCCCTGCAGGATCTGGGCAGAGCGTTCACAAACTTGCGCGTGCAGGCCCAGGGTCAATTGAGCCTTTTCTGAACACGGAGCGGTGCGCTACCCGTTGCGGCAATGCAACTCGCTTTGGGCGCGCAACGCCCCTCCACGATGACAAGCGCAGCGCGGAGGGGCGCCGTCAGACTGGATCTTCGGCTCTGAACTATCCGTCGGCCGGAGTCAGGGCAGAAACGAGCACGCTCACCCTGTTGTCCAGCTCAGAGCTTTCCGATATTACGTTGGCCGGGTCGACGACCACTTGCAGCGTCCGGGTTCCCAGGCCGTCGGTTGCCCGGAAAACTGTACGAACAGTGACTTCCTCGCCTGCCGCCAGATACTCAACTGTCTGCGGCGAGCCGAGCGGTTTGAGATCGTCGGACTCATCCAGCACCTGGATGCTGAAGCCGCCCACGTCCGTGCTGCCTTCATTGCGCACCTTTGTGGCGACAACCACCAGGTCGCCTTCACCGGCCCGAGCCACTTCCACCTCGACTTCCTGGGCGTTCAGTGCAAGATTGGCGCCTTCTTCTCCACTTTCTCCGCTGGAGGACGACGCCAAACTGTCCGATCCCGCACCCTGACTATTGCCCTGCGCTGACGTGCTGAAGCGGAGTGTGCGTTCGGCGGAATTGTCGTCTTCGTCCGTCTCACTTATTTCGTTTTCGGGGTCGGCGGTCACTCGAATGACCCGAGGTCCGTCCAGGTCGCTCGTATCGAATGAGATCACCGCCAGCTCGCGTGCACCGGGCTGAATTGGCTCCGCTATCGTGAACTCGCCTAATTCGACTATTACCTCTTCCTCTTCTTCTTCATCAGTAACGTCCTCAAACCGGACGACAACGTTTTCGGCTACCGTTTCGCCCTGGTTGCGGATTACCGCCGTAATCGTTACCGGCGCTCCCGGACGGGGTACGGCCGGGAAGAAGCGAATGTTCGAAGACAGGACAGTCAGATTGGGCGCATCAGCGGACGCTTCCGAAGTTGTGCGCACACGCAGAACCAGTTCAACCCTGTTGTTCTCCTCGTCCAGTTCGTTCACTGCATCTTCCGAGTCAGCGACCACACGGATCTTGCGTTCTCCGGCTTTGCCCTCGGTATCGTACGTTACCGATACCGTGGTGCTGTCATTGGCGCCAAGCTGAGCGATCCGCTGCGGACCGCCGATGGGCCTGGGCACCCTTTCCGTCACATCCAGGAAGCGAACGACGAAGCCGCGAGCGTTGGCGTTGCCGTCGTTGGAGACCGTCGCCGAGATGATCGTATCCGTGCCTTCGACCGGGTCTTCGGGATCGAATTCAACATCCTCTTCGCTTACGACGATGTCGGCCAACTGCGGCGGCGAGATGAAGAGCCCGCGCGTCGCCTGGTTGTCCCGCTCATTCATCTCGGCGATGACATTGTTGGGATCCACAACAACCCGAATCTGGCGGCTGCCAGTCTCACCGGTGTCGGTGAATGAGACTTCCACGGTGCCGCCGCCGCCGGCAGGAACGGCATCCAGCAGCTGTTCCGTACCTATGGGCACCGACCCGCCGCCGGTGACGTCCAGAATCTGTACAATGACGTCATGCGCCGTATCGGTACCGTTGTTCAGCACGGTTGCCGAGACCGTCACAACGTCGTGCAGCTCCGGAGACTGCGGGGCAAACTTTATGTTGCCTGACAGCATCGCCAGGTTCGGCGCCATCGCAGCCTGGACCGGCAAGGTAACCACCGTCTGATTGTCCTCTTTTCTGCTCTCGCGTATGAAGTTGTTCGGGTCGACAACCACGCGGATGCGGCGGTCGCCCGGCCTGTCGAGCGTGTCATATATGATTGGAACCGTGGCGCTGGAACCTGCCGCCAGGTAGCCCACGACATGAGGCTGGCCGATGGGCACTGCGCCTGCCTCGGTAACGTCCAGGAACTGAACCACCACGTCGGTAGCATCCTCCACGCCGTCATTGAGAACGATGGCCCGAATCAGGACCCGGTCGCCCTCGGTCGGAGCGGCGGGATTGAAGCCCACATTGCGATTCTGTACGATCAGGTTGGGGGCAGCCCGCTCCAGCACTTCTACCGACTTATTCGCCGTATTGTCACTTTCGGAGCTTTCCTCGATGAAGTTTCCGGGGTCGGCCGTCACCGCGATTCGACGCTGGCCCTCTCGTTCCGTCGTGTCGTAGACGACGCCCACGGCCGCGCTGCCGCCGGACGGGATCAACGAGATAGTCTGTGCCGCCCCTATCGGCACGCCGGGCCGCTCAGTCATATCCATGAACTGCACGTCCACGTCACGCGCCGGCGCGCTGCCGTGGTTGACGATGACGGCGGTGAGGATGATCCTCTGTCCCTCACGCGGCGACTTCGGCGTGATTGCAACGTTGCTGCTCTTGACGGACAGATTCGGCAACGGCTGAGCCGCCATCCTCAATGCGGCGGATGCTCTGTTGTCCGTCTCTTTCGTCTCCGCGATGTAGTTATTGGGATCGACGATCACCTGAATTCTCGGATCGTCCTTGCCGGCCGTATCAAAGACGACTTGGGCAACCCCACTACTGCCGGCCGGAATCCTATCGATGATTTGCGGTTCACTGATCGGCACGCCCTGCCCGCTGCCTTCCACAAACTGCACGATCACCTCGCTGGCGTCGCCGCCGCCTTCATTCAGAACCGTGGCATTGATCGTAACCTGATCGCCCTCCACCGGTCTGGTGGGATGGAAGCCGACGTTGCTTGATTCGATAACCAGGTTGGGAATCGCAGGCGGGTTGATCGAGATCGCGGCCTCGGCCTGATTGTCTGTCTCGTCAGACTCGGAGATCAGGTTTCTGCGGTCGGCCACCACCCGGATCTTGCGCTCTCCTGACAGGCCGCGGCTGTTCAGGACGGATTCCGCAATTCCGCTGCTCCCGGCGGAGATCGATGCAATCAACTTTCCTGTGCCGATCGGAACGGCCTCATCTCCCGTCACATCCAGGAATTGGACGTCGACTTCACCAACGTCCTGTCCTCCCTGGTTGAGGATGACGGCCTGCACTCGAATCTCATCTCCCGAATTCGGGTTTGTCGGGGTGAAGCTGATGTTGGCCGCCTGCACGGACAGATTGGGCGAAGTCCCACGTGCGATAAGCAGAGTCTTGCTGGCTGTGTTGTCCGTCTCATCGCTCTCTGTAATGATCGACAAGCTGTCAACACTGGCCCTGATGCGGCGCTCTCCTGAGCGCCCGGCGGTATTGAATGTCACGCTTGCGATGGCGCTGTCGCCGGCGGGTATCGAAGCCAACGTCTGAATGTCGCCTATGGGACTCAGGCGTCCGCCGGTAACGTCTGTGAAGTGAACCTGTACGTTCTCGGCGGCGGCCGCGCCGTTGTTCACCACGGTCAACGAGATGATCACCTCGCTGCCGGCCGAGGTCGTCGGCGGATTGAATCCAATGTTATCTGAGAGGGCCACCAGGTTCGGCATCGGCGCAGCCTCTACCTCCAGGCTGCGCGTGCCCTTGTTGTCTATCTCATCGGTTTCGGCGATGAAGTTGCCGGGATCGGCGACCACCCGCACTTTGTAGGTGCCTGCGGCCTCCGGAATCGTAAACTTCACGGTCACGACGCCGCTGCCGCCAATCGGGATCCTGTCCAACTCCTGTGCCTCTCCGATGGGGACCGGGCGTCCTGCGCTCACGTCCTCAAACTGGACAACCACGTTCCTGGCTATGACGTCGCCGTCGTTGCGAACTACGGCCAGGATCGTCACCGTCTCGCCAACACGGGGATTGGCCGGACTGAAACCGATATTCTCGGCCAGCACCACCAGGTTTGGCATCGGTTCAGGCTCGAGAGTCAGCAGCCGTGTGGCCGTGTTATCCTCTTCGCTCGATTCCCTGATGCGATTATTGGCATCGACCAGCACCTGGATCTTGCGGTTGCCTATCGGCCTGTCGACAGAGATCGACTCGGTGATGGTTACCGCGGCGGTGCCGCTGCTGCCTACGCCGATCAGTTCAATCGTCTGCTCGCTGCCCAGCAGGCGGGCTTCGCCGCTGGTAACATCGAAGAACTGGACAGAGACATGCTCGGCCGGCGCCGATCCGTTGTTGCCGATAACGGCGCGTAGGGTTACCTCCTCGCCGCTCACCGGCTGGGCCGGGTAGATGGCGATGTTGTTACTGTGGACGAACAGATTCGGCAACGGGGCGCTGCCGACCGTCAACGAAGCGCTGCCTTCGTTGTCGTCTTCACTGATCTCGCGGACAAAGTTGCCAGGATCGGCGACCACCTGAATCGTGCGCGAGCCCTGCCCGCCCGAGGCCTTATACTGGGCCACAGCAACCGCCGAGGTACCCGGCTCTATGGCCTCGATTGTTTGCTGCTCGCCAATCGGCTTCACGCTGGCGCTGGTCACGTCCACAAACTGCACGATCACACCTTCAGCTCTGGAACTGCCTGTATTCAGGATCGTAGCGTAGACGGTCACCGGTGTGCCTGCAGCCACTTCAATGGCACTGAAGCCGATATTTTCGTCAACAACAACCAGGTTGGGGGCAGGTCCGTGTTGCACACTCAGCGTGGCCGTGGCGCTGTTGTCCCCTTCACTGGACTCTGCCACCAGATTGTGCGGATCAACCTGCACCTGAATCTTCTGATCGCCGCTGCGGTTGGTCGTATCGAAGCGGATCGACGCCACCCCGCTGCTGCCGGGCGCAATCGAAGGAATGACCTGAAGCGCTGCAATCGGCGTCGCAGGACTTCTGTTGGCGTCCAGGAACTGTACCTGCACATCCTGGACTTCAGAGTCGCCTGCGTTGCGAATGGTTGCATAGATGGTAACTTCATCGCCTTCCACCGGGTTGGATGGCGCGATACCGATGTTGCCGGAGGAGACCTCCAGGTTCGGTTCGGTGTCGGCCTGCAGTGTCAGGGTCTTGCTCGCGCTATTGTCAGTTTCGTCCAGCTCTGTGATGAAGTTGTCCGGGTCAGCGGTGACGCTGATACTCGGATTGCCCGAACTCCTGCCGGAGTCGTAAGTGACCCGCGCCACCGCGCTGCTGCCCGCAGGGATGCTGTCGATCACCTGGTTCAGGGCGACGGGCGTCGTTCTGCCCTCTCTGAACCGAACAATAACGCTTTCGGCGTCGGCCGTTCCGTTGTTGACAATCGTCGCCAGGATCGTAACCTGCTCACCGGGTTGCGGCGACGCCGGGTCGAATCCAATGTTTCCTGAGTCAACGTACAGGTTGGGGGCCGGCGCCTCGGCGACATCGAGAATGCGGTCGGCGGCGTTGTCCGCTTCGTTGCGCTCGGCGACGAAGTTGTTGGGATCGATCACCATGCGGATGGTTCGTTCGCCGTCCTTCTCCTCGGTGTCGTACTGCACCTGGACCACGCCGCTGCCACCGACTGGGATTTCGGCAATCGTCTGCGGCAGGCCGATCGGAACCGCGGCATCCTCTTCAGTGACATCAACGAACTGCACAGTAACTGCACGGGCATCGGCGTTACCGTTGTTCAGAACCGTCCCGTGTATGGTTGTTTCTTCGCCGGCGCGCGGGTCGGCTGGGTTGAAGCCGATGTTGATCGACTGGGCGACCAGATTGGGCAGGAGCTGCTTCTCACCCGGCAGCTGCAGTTTCGCCGTCAAAACCTGGACGTCGTCGATGTACCAGCCTTCGTTCTCGTTAAAGGTGTCGTCGACCGTATCAAACCAGAATCGAACCTGTATCGAACCGCTGTCGCTTACCGCCTCACTCAGGTCCACATCCCGTCTCGCCCAGTGCCCTTCGGTACCGTGAGACTCGAAGACGGTCCGCCACGTCGTACCGTCAGTGGATATCTGGACTCGTGTGCGGTCGAAGCGCGTATTTCTCTGCAATTCACTCCACTCGTAGAAGGTGAGCAGCGCGTCATCAGCGCCAGCAACGTCGATGATGCCGGACGTGATCTTGCCCTCATTCTCCTCGCCCGTGTCGTAGTTCCGCTGCCTCTCGCGACCGTAGTACCAGGAAGTCTCCGGGCTGTTGAATCGCAGACTGGAGAGATGCCAGAGGTTGTCGTCGGCGTCTTCGATAGTCCACTTACCCGACCCGCTCTCCATGTCGTCTTCAAATACGATCGTACCTGCGCTGGTGCGGGCGATCACGATATTGGAGAGGTCGGACACGTTGCCCACGTTGTCCGCCACCCGCAGTGCAAAATAGTAGGTGGTATCCGGTTCCAGCCCGGACACTTCGAGTTCCTCCCTGGATCCGGAGGCGCCGGGAATGGGTTCGGTGGCTACCTGCTGAGCGGAGTCCCAGGTTGCGTTCGAGATCGGCGCCGTGTCGTATCTGACGTCATAAGCGGTGGACTGCCCGGTGAAGCCGTCATCACCGGTTGCAGTCCAAGAGAGAAGGATCTTGGTCAGGAGTACCCCTGAGGGCGACAGGTCTGAAACGGTCGCCGGCGGCGTCGTGTCCTTCTCCATCGAGTTGAACAGGTTCAGGCGCCCGTTAGTCAGTGTTTTCTTGGACTGTTCCGGCAGTGCATCGACACCGGACAGGATGCGCTGCTTGACCTGGTCGTTGTTCAGCCCTTCAAACTCAGACCAGATCAACGCGGCCGCGCCGGTAACGTAGGGGGCGGACATCGACGTCCCGCTCGTGGACCCATAGCCGGACGGCAAACACATGGGACAGCGGCCGGACGGAATCGTTGAAAGAATGCTTACACCGGGGGCAGCGAGGTCGACCCAGTCCTCGCCCCAGCTGGAGAAGCCGGCGTAGATATCGTCGTGATCTGTCGCTGCCACAGATATGATATTGTCCAGGTCGTAGGCGGCAGGGTAGAGCTTGCGGTTGGAGTTCGAATTGCCGGCGGAGCAGACATGCAGCGGCGAATCGACTCGCCCCATCGCCTCACGCAGAGCCCGCGAGGGCGAGCCGCCGCCCCAACTGCTGTTGGTTACGACGATGTTTTGCTTCTGCTTGGTGCGCAGGTCGTAGATATAGTTGAAGCACTTGACTGCGTTGGACGTCGTGCCCGTGCCGAATGCCGTGATGAACTTACAGCCAAGGATTTTTGCGTTCCAACTGACGCCGACGACGCCCTTCCTGTTGTCCCCCGCGGCGGCCGCGATACCGGCCACGTGGGTCCCGTGACCGTAGTCATCCAGCAGCCTGCCGCTGTTGTTAATCGCATTTATGCCGTGGAAGTCATCCACATAGCCGTTGTCGTCGTCATCGATACCGTTCTCCACGCACCTGCCTACGCCCCGCGGACATTCCTTGGGGTTCGTCCATAGGTTCGGGATCAGGTCTTCGTGTTCGACCTCGATACCGGTATCGATTACGCCGATGATAATGTCATCCGGGCCGGGGCCGATTTCCCACGCTTCCAGCGCGTCGATATCGGCGTCGCGCGGGCCGCCCCT
>VYDA01000549.1 GCA_009843665.1 Caldilineaceae bacterium SB0675_bin_29
CTGGAGATCAGTTCCCAATCATTGGCCGTAATGAGACCAGCGACTGGTGGCGTATCTGGTACTATGGGACGCTGGCGTGGATCTATGCTCCCTTGGTGACGACGGCAAATACCCAAGACACCACAATCGCAGTTTTCATCCCTCCCAAGCTCACCTCCGCCCAGATTTTTCAGAAGGTTTCTCCTGCTATCGCTTACGTTCAGACCGAAGAAGCAAACGGTAGTGGAGTCCTGTTCGAGGGTCGTTACGTTGTAACTAACCGTCATCTGGTCTATCCCTTCGATTCCGCACGCGTCGTCTTTCCTAATGGAGCTGAGTTCGATGAGGTAACTGTGAGGGGTTGGGACTTGGAGGCCGACCTGGCCGTACTCGGCCCGATAGAAATCGCCACCGAGCCACTGCCCCTGATCGATGGGGAGTCTACGCCCATAGGCGCCGACATGTACCTGATCGGCTACCCAGCCGAGTTCGAATCTTTCCCGCAGCCGACAATTGTAAAAGGCATCCTGTCCCGTCTGCGTCAAAGTGAATCGGGCCGGATCACCTACTTCCAGACAGACGCTTCCATCGCTGGGGGACAAAGCGGCGGCGCACTGGTGTCGGACACGGGAGCCGTAATTGGAATCGGCGGCTCCAGTATTGCCGACGGCAATTTCGCCCTTGTGGCTTCATCAGCCGACCTCCTGCCCCGCATCAGGCAAATCATTGCCGGCGGCGGCGATCCCGTCGAGGAAGATCGGCGCCGGAGGGCAGCTGTCAACTACGATGGCGGCATCGATCTGCTCGGGTTTGCTTTGGAACAAGGGGAGGATCGCCTTCCCACGCAAGAGACAATCAATTTGAGAAGAGATCAGCCGCTCTGGGTGGGCATGCGATGGAGGACAGGCTCTGATCAGCATGTCGATTTCGCGATTTCCCTCCGCATCCATGATGAGTCCGGAAACAGAGTCTTCCAACAGGATGAAGTCCTGACCGATCCGGAGTCTAGAGCCACGAGCAAGTGGCGGGCACTGGAGCCCGTCGACACCTGGTTTGAACTGGAAATTCCGGCCGACCTTTCAACGGGAGTGTATGAGTTGCGTTTAATCGTATACAACATTGAGACACTTACACCGACCGTAGAGATCGACGTCTGGGAGCCGGAAGTTCTCCTGGCGCGAATGAGCTGGCGTGAAGGGCAGTAGAAAAACGGAAAAAGTCCTGGCAGACCCCATGTGGAAACCTTCAGAGCAAGTTTCTTCGGCGACCTGAGCCAGCCCAATTTAGCAACATTGAACATAAGTGTCGGGACTTCTCTATCAGGCTCCTATCGCACCATCCTCATTCACTGCCCCGCCGTACACTGTGAATCTCAGATCCTTCAAATCTCACCATAGACAGGGCCATGGTTACCCAAAATCCATCTTTCTCCGGCCTGAATTGACAGGATCACCGGTGATGATTATGATTTGTCTACTGATTCGTTCCTTTTGGAACAAGACGCCCTGAATCCACCACTCATCCCGATCAAGCACGCCGTAAAAAAGGAGTTCCCAACAAATGGCCGCCCTCGTAGCATCGATCTACAGAGGCATATCCTACAGAGGAGCGGAGGGCCAGTGGGCCTGGATAATGCACCGGGCCAGCGGGCTCGGCATCGTGCTCTTTCTGTACATGCACATTGTCAGTATCTTCATTGCCGCTATCGGGCCGGGACCGTACGAATGGGTCCATGCGACCTTGTACACGTCGCCGCCGGCCAAAGTTCTGGAAGTCTTTCTCCTTTTCGGAGTGCTTTATCACGCATTCAACGGCATGAGAATCATCATCATTGACTTCTTCCCGGCATTAGGAAAATACCAGCGGACAATCGTGCGCATCGAATTGGTGCTCGTCGTGGTTGTGCTCGTGCCCGCTGCCATAATCACCCTGCGGGGCATCTTCTGAGGAGTGAATAATGGCGACATCTTCGAGCCGGCCAGTCCAAGGGAAAATCCAATACGGCGCCCCCAATCACGAACGCAGAATCTGGCTGTTCATGCGTCTTACCGGGCTGGTGATGTTTATCACCGTTGTCTTTCATCTTCTCTATATGCACATGGTCGTGGGCGTGGAGAATATCACCTTTGACAACATTGACTCGCGCTGGTCAGGTCCGGCCGGCGTCTTCTGGCGCCTCTTCGACGCCTCCCTTCTGTTCATCGGCATGGCGCACGGTATGAACGGGGTCCGCTTCTCCATCAACGACTACGTTCACAACAAGATTCTTAATTTCCTGCTCACGGCTGCGGTCTACGGCCTTGGTCTGTTCTTGATTTTGCTCGGTACGATAGCGATCGTTCTGGGCGTTGGCGGCTTGGGCAATCTGTTCCAGCGCCTGATGGGCTGATGGCAAACGCCCCGCGCATCGTAACGATGTGCAGTAAGCGCCAAATGTTTCGCCGCTTCGCAACATGAGGACAAGATGATCCATACGCACAGATTTGAAACGATCGTTGTCGGCGCCGGCGGTGCAGGGCTGATGGCAGCCCTGTATGCCAGCCAGGGCAGCGACACGGCCGTCTTGACAAAACTCTATCCCACCCGCAGCCATACCGGCACCGCGCAAGGTGGTATCGGCGCCGCCCTCGGCAATCTCGAAGAAGACCGCGCCGAATGGCACACCTTCGACACAATCAAGGGCAGCGACTATCTCGCCGACCAGGACGCTGTCGATCTCATGTGCCAGGAGGCGGTGGACGTTATCTACGAACTGGAACATATGGGTCTGCCCTTCGACCGCACGCCGGAAGGCAAGATTGCCCAACGGCCGTTTGGCGGCCATACCAGCAACTTCGGCGAAAAACCCGTACGCCGGGCCTGTCACGCCGCAGATCGCACCGGCCACATGATTCTGCAGACGCTATATCAGCAGTGCATCGCCCGCAACGTGCGCTTCTTTGATGAGTTTCATGTACTGGACCTGCTGCTCTCCGACGAAGGGCATGCGACCGGAGTGGTCGCCTACGAAATCGACAGCGGCGACCTGCATGTCTTCCACGGCAAGACAACCATTTTTGCCACCGGCGGTTTCGGCCGCATGTGGGAGATCACCAGCAACGCTCATAGTCTCACCGGCGACGGCCCCGCCATCGCCCTCCACAAGGGCATCCCTTTGGAGGATATGGAGTTCTTCCAGTTTCATCCCACCGGCATCTACAAGATGGGCATTCTCATCACCGAAGGCGTGCGCGGCGAGGGCGGCATTCTGCGAAACCGCGACGGCGAGCGATTCATGGAGCGCTACGCGCCTAACCTCAAAGACCTGGCCAGCCGCGACGTGGTCAGCCGCGCCATCTACCTCGAAGTTCGCGACAATAAGGGTATCGACGGCGGGCGCTATGTCCACCTCGACGCCACGCACCTCGGCCGCCAGGTTGTGGAAACGAAATTGGCCGACAGCGCCGAGTTCTGCAAGACCTACCTCGGCATCGACCCCGCGGTGGACCCGATGCCTGTACAGCCTACAGCTCACTACGCCATGGGCGGCATCCCTACCAACGTCGACGGCGAAGTTCAATTAAATGCCCAAGGCGATGTAGTGCCAGGCTTCTACGCCGCCGGCGAGGTCGCCTGCGTCAGTGTTCACGGTGCCAACCGTCTCGGCACCAACAGCCTCGTCGATCTCGTCGTGTTCGGCAAGCGGGCCGGCAAAGCCGCAGCTGAATTCTGTCAGCAAAACGACTGGGCTGAGTTGCCGGCCGAAACTTGGGAGCCGACCCAGGCCATGCTTCAGAACATGCTGGGCAAAGATGGCCAGAACAATGTTGCTGATCTGCGCACCGAGATGCAGGCGCTAATGATGGATGACGTTGGAGTCTTCCGCACCGAAGAGGGAATTCAATCGGCCCTGAATCGCATCCGGGCGATGCAGGAGTCTGCCCGGGACATCACCGTCATGGATAAGGGTAAGCGCTTTAACACCGACAT
The DNA here is from genome assembly GCA_009843665.1 of Caldilineaceae bacterium SB0675_bin_29. Classification (GTDB taxonomy): domain Bacteria; phylum Chloroflexota; class Anaerolineae; order Caldilineales; family Caldilineaceae; genus Bin5. Next base: position 3,949 of record VYDA01000549.1, read on the forward strand.
CCTCGAGGCCATCGAACTGCAAAATCTGCTTGACCTTGCCGAAGTGACCGCGGCCAGCGCCCTTGCACGTACGGAGAGCCGCGGGGCCCACAGCCGCGAGGATCACAAGGCCCGCGACGATGAGAACTGGCTTACCCACACCTACGCTTCAAAAGTCGATGGGAAGGTGAGCTTGGACTACGCGCCGGTAAATATCACTATCCACCATCCCGAGGAGCGAACCTACTAACATGCGCATCAAAATGCGAATTCGCAGATTCAATCCTGAGGCAGATTCCAAGCCCTGGTGGGGAGAGTATTGGGTGGATGTGGAAGAGAGCGACCGCGTGCTGGACGCACTGCATCAGGTGAAGTGGTACCAGGACGGCACCCTCACTCTGCGCCGCTCCTGCGCGCATGGCATCTGCGGCAGCGACGCCATGGTGATCAACGGGCGTAACGCACTGGCCTGTAAAGTGCTGATGCAGGACGTCGGCGATGAGTGCCAGGTCGAACCGCTGCGCTCGATGCCGCTCATCAAGGACCTGGTCGTGGACATGGAGCCCTTTTTTGCCAAGTACAGGGCAGTCTTGCCCTACCTGATCAACGACGAACTGCCCGCAGAGGGTGAGCGCTACCAGAGCCAGGAAGACCGAGCACGCTACGATGATACCACCAAATGCATTCTCTGCGCGGCCTGCACTACCTCTTGCCCCAGCTTCTGGGCCAACGAGGATTACATCGGCCCCGCAGCCATCGTCCAGGCCCACCGCTTCATCTTCGATAACCGCGACGCCGCCGCCGATCTGCGTTTACGCGTGCTCAACGACGTTGACGGCGTCTGGCGCTGCCGTACAGTGTTTAACTGTGTTCAGGCTTGCCCCCGCGAAATCGACGTTACGCGGGCCATCGGTGAAGTCAAGCTGGCTCTGATGCACGGCCTCGAAGACTGAAAAAAGCCTTCTGGCACTGTCCCGATTCAGACGGCACTCACTCCTGTCGAACAGTATCCTCAAGCCACGCCCGCAGACGGTTAGCCAGCCGCGGCTTTGGCTGCTCCGTTTCTACCTCCACGCCTCTCAAAGCCATCGCAAACTCGTCCCCGCTTTCGAACCGGTCCCCCGGCTTCTTCGCCAGCGCCTTCAATATAATCTGTTCAAGTTTGGGTGAAACCCATCTCCAGGCTGACGGCGGCGGCGGTGTCTGCGTCAGATGCGCCTCCAGGACCTCCTCCCTCGAACCGTAGAAGGGTCTGCGCCCCGTAACCATCAAATAGAGCACGATCCCAAGGCTGTATAGGTCCGAGCGTTTGTCAGGCTCTCCCTCGGAGCGAATCTGCTCCGGAGCCAGAAAGGCCGGTGTGCCATATATGCCTGGCGCATGGTCTGCCGGATTATATGTGTCATAGACGGTGCCGAAGTCGAACAGTACTGCACGTCCACTCGGCCCCAGCAATACATTTGAAATCTTTACATCCCTGTGGATCTTGCCCGATTCGTGCAGATAGTCAAGCGCCTCAGCAACCTGACGGGCAATATCGATGGCTGCAACTTCCCCAATCGACTTTGCGCGCATCAGGAACTCCTCCAAAGTGCCCCCCTCGACCAGTTCCATTGCGATGAACAGACGGCCGTTCGCCTCGCCGGACTCGTAGACCTGCAGGATTCCCGGATGGCGCAAACGCGCAAGCGTACGATACTCGAGCTGAAAGCATGAGCGCATATGAGGCTGACTCGCCGCCGCAGGGTTGAGCACCTTGAAGGCTACCTGACGGCCGGTCAGGTCCTGCGCACGGTACACAACCGCAGTCGCGCCCTGGCCCAATGGTTCCAGTATTCGGTAACGACCCAGTTGTGTAGAAAAGGGGAGTAGATTGGGTCCTGCGCTCGCGCCGTAGGACATGTCAGCTTCTTTGGTGGCAGGGAGGTGGCGCTTTCGGTGACAAGAGGATTGGGGCTGGAGACTCCACTATCCACGATTCGCTATCTGGCATTATAGCCTACGGGTCAGAGGTTGCCAATGAAGGTGTGTCAGTCGCCCCGTTTACAGCTCCCTGCCCGTACCCTTAGGCCGCACCGATGTCAGGGTAAAACAGAGGGGCACCCTCCAACCCGGTATGGGCATTTAGTCCCAGATGCCACCGCCCCAAATTGGCCCAAAATAGCACCGACAGGTCCGGGCCGCCGAAACATACATTGGTCGGCGCCCCCAGAATCGTCCCTTCATAGTCGTCCATCAGGACGGTCAGATCGCCGCTCGGCAGTACGCGCAAAATCGTATCCGGCCGGTAACAGGAGATCAGAAAGCTGCCGTCCGTGCAAAAAGCCAAACCGTCTGGCACGACATGGGGCAGTTCCACAACCGTCTCAGTGGGCCCCACTTTGCGTCCACTCTCAATTGGATAGCGTATGATCTGAGGAGGGCTGAGCGACATCGCGACATAGAGGTATTGGCCGTCTGGACTGACAGCGCAGCCATTAGGAAACTGGCTGTTCTCTGTATCAATTACCGCTGTCGACCCGTCCGGCGCCACGCAATAAACGCAGCCATCGTTTCCATACCAGGATCCTGAATTGGTCACGTACAGGTTCCCCTGTTCGTCGAAAGCAGGATAGTTCGGCGTGGTCATCGGGCGCTCCGCAGTGCCGGAACTGTACTGGCTCACTTCGCCTGCAGGTGTCACTTTGTAGACTGCGCCGCGGTCGGCGGTACACATATATAAATTGGCAGCCGAATCCAGCGCCATACCTAGATTCAGGCCGCCTGTATTCGCGTATTCTTCTATACTTCGCTTCTCGTAATCGATGCGATAGACCTGCCCTGCCTCGCCGCCCGCATATATCTTGCCTTCGGGCCCCACCGCAACCCCTTCAGGATGGTCGAGCCCTTCTACAAACGTCTCCGCATGTTTCAGGTTGATCAAAGGCATTGCCTTCCTCCTCGGCTGAGATGTAACGAGTTATCCGTGCCGGACAACAAGATCAAGCAGATGGCGCTGCCGGCAACAGCAGACACTTATCTGTGCTCAAACTGTACGTTGTCCTCCCTAGTACCTGTTGCTTACAACGCCTGGCTGATGCTGGTTCGCGCCCATTAACTGCTGTACCAGCTCCGATGGATTCTCCAGGTCGGCCAACTGCGCCCGCATGTCCTCCTGTGTGAGGTAGAAAGGACGGCAATACATCCCCAGCAGGACAGAACGCGCTTTGTCAGTGACATTGGGCCGCGACGAGTGCCAAGTCTTGCCATTCATCACCATCACACTGCCGCGCTGCCCCGTCAGGATCTCCGCCTCCTCAATCCACTCATGCCGGATTTCCTCTGGTGGCCGGTGGCCCTTGAGATGGCTGTACGGCAAAATGCCCGTACCCCCATTCTCCTCCGTCAAGTCATCCAGCAGCCACATCGTCTGACCGCTCACGTTGTCGGTCGGCCACGGCTGGTTTACGAACTGGAACGGGAAGTCCGGGTGCCAGCCGTAACGGTTGAAGCCGGGATAGGCAGTGTTTGAAGTCCAGGTGGAGCAGATCATGTCTTCGTCTAGATACTCCCTCCAGATCGAGACGATCAGTGGATGGGTCATCAACTCCACGAAGATTGGGTCTTTAACCGCGATGCGGGCGACGCGCTGAGTCCTCGCCCGCCATGTGCCCTCAGTCGCCTCCTCGGCCAGCAAGCCTTCCAGCACTGTGCGCGCCTCATCCGCTTTCTCGGTCGTGATGACGCCCGGGATGACGCAAAAGCCGCGTTCATCCAACTCGGCGATTATTTTGGAAACATCGTGTTGCTCGTTTGAACCCTTGTCCACGAGTAGTGCTCCTGTGTCTATCATTACGTTTTTGATGAGAATCGGTTCACATCTGCGTGTAATCGCGCTGCGCCGGTCAGGCCGTTGCCAATGGCGGCTGGCCGTGCGCGACAATCCAGTCAACGAACCTTGCCCGCATCGACGGCGAGCGGGCATGACCCACTTCGGGGTCCACGAAATGTTCTGCAAGCCCCCCCTGTTCATTTATCAAGCGCACCGTCTCGGCATTGGTGGTCGCCGGGCAATCCGTATCGAGACCGCCGTCAATGAAGAGGACCGGCCGGTCTGTAAACCGGTCGGGATGAGATTGCGTCGCGTACCTCGCGCACCAATCGTCGCACCAGGTCCCCTGTTGCGCCTGCCGGCACCATTCATCGGCCTGGAAAAAGCTTGACCGGCCCACAATCGAGACCATCGAGATATACTCCTTGTTCTCAGGGAAGACCATCTGTGCGATCAGACCGCCCATTGACGACCCGCAGACCTGGGGATTCCGGGTCGAACTGAACGGCAGAGCCATGACCGCCTCGAACAGCGCCGGCGCCTCCGCGCGCGTCCGATCCATCGCCTGGCAGACAAAGGCCCAGCCGTTGAACTGGGCGCGAAACCAGGCATCAGTCCGGCGTTCCCCATGCTCATAGCAGTCGGGTGCCACCACGCAAAACCCGGCCGATGCCAGCTGCACCAACGACTGGTCCGGGCTCTCGATGCTGCCCTTGTCGCCCGTCCAACCGTGATAATGAACGACGACCGGGGCATCATCAACCCTCGTATCGCGCAAAATGAATGATGGGATGCCGGCCAGTTCCTCTCGGTATATGGTAAGCATGACGAAGCTATCCTTTTTGGTCCTCCCCGAACTCCCGTTCCAGCGTATTCGGCCAAGCCCGGAAGAGCTGGCGCTGCTCCGCAGAATATCGGGCATAGGTGTCTGGCAAAAGGTACTGGTCTTCATCCATTGTGGCGATGTTCTGCGACTTCATCCAAAACGGGCCGTACCCGATATGAACTGTCTTCCGCGTCCTACCGGAGCGGTTCGTAAAGCCGCCGTGTCGTAAGTTCTCGGTAAACAGAATTGCATCGCCCGCATTCACAGGGAGGCCGATCATGCCCGGCTCCTTGTCCGGGTTCCTACCCTCGTAGGGTGACACCATATTGCTCTTGTGCGTCGCCGGCACAACGCAGAAAGGGCCGTCTTCCGGTCCGACGTCATGTACGAAATAGACCATGCGCACCATCATGCTGTTGATCCCTTTATGGTTGTAACCGTACCTGTGCTTACCTCCGATCGGTCCCCCCATGTGCGTGCCGGTCTGGTTGCCGGGATACCGAATACGTATCTCCGAATTGTTGATCGTTGCCCGCTCCTGAACGATGGCGTGAATATAGGACATCGTCGGCGCGTGATTGACTAATACGTCAAATGCGGGGTCCGCGTTGAAAAAGTCCTCAATGATGATTGTATTCCCATGCTCCCTCACCCCAGTAACGTAGTAACCCTTCTCGGCGTTGTGGTGATACTCCAATAGCCCCGTCGGACTCTTCCGGCGCGGAGCCGCCGCCGCACGCGCAACCGCTTCCTCCTCCACCGCGTCGATTGCGGCCGCCAAGCTCCTGACCTGCTCGTCCGTTAACATGTCGGGTACTGTAAGGTAGCCAACACGATCGAATTCGTATCTCTCAATTTCGTTCATCTTCCGCTCCGCACTCTGGCATTATATTGGCTGCCGCCATCAGCCCCGTCTGACGACCCTGACAACGAGACGAAAGAGTTGCCCCCACTCATCTGCACTACTGAAGCGTGGCGCCACGCTTACATTAAGCAGGTCGGCTTCAGTGTGCAGCCCACTTCTGTGGCACAAGACTTCTCCGACCGCCATTTCGTCGAACCTTTGCCAGTAACTCCGGACGTCGCCCGGCCGATACCGCCCAGAAGTCCCCAGAATCCCGAAAACTCGGGTTCAACTGGTGGCTCCTAGTCATGGTAACATCTCGGTTGCCGCCTATCAAGGAGTGAACATCCCTTCCCAGGAATGAGCAGGCCGTTGCCTCGCGACTGAAAAGCGCATGCAAAACGCCTCTGCATGCGCCCTTGCCTACTGGAACCCGCAAATGCCTAACTAGGTTGTAGTTTACGAGTAGCCGGCCATTTCAGGCCAGTCATGTCTCCCAGGTGCAGCCAGGCTCCCTTTCTTCGCAACGATAGGCTGCGGTCTGGCAGGTCCCCGCACCACAGTGACCACTGAGAAAGTTCGAAAGGGGGTCATCTGTAAGGAGTTTCATTGCCCTGTTACCGCGATAGCATATTGTGGTTCCAGCTCAGTCTGTGTTCTGCTGACGATTTGGGGACAAATTCCAATGCGAAGAAAACTCTCTACCTGAAGTGAAATAGCGGCCAAGTCATCTGTCGGACTTGGAACTCCATCCCCAATCAGTCCAGGCTCGTACGCGGATCGAGCGCATCGCGCAGACCATCGCCCACAAAATTGATAGCCAGAACCGTGACGAAGATCGCCACGCCCGGCGGCAGCCACAGCCACCAGAAGTTTTCAAGAATGTATATCGACTGGGCGCCGTTGAGCATATTCCCCCACGAGGGAGCCGGCGGAAGCACGCCCAGCCCGATGTAGGAAAGCCCGGCCTCTGTCAGGATCGCGCCGGCAACGCCAAACGTCGCCGCTACCAGCAGGGGTGCCAGCGCGTTCGGCAATATGTGTCGAAACATGATCTGGCCGTTCGATGCCCCGACGCATCGCGCCGCAGTGACGAAGTCCCACTCTCGCACTGACAGTATCTGGCCTCGCAGCAATCGCGTAGTCCCCGTCCAGCCCAGGATGCCGATGACGACCATTACGTTATAGATGCTGGGCCCGACTACCGACACAACGACCATGATCAGTATAAGGCCGGGGAAGACCATCATCACGTCTGTGAAACGCATGATGAGCATGTCCAGCCAGCCCCCGTAATACCCGGAAATACTTCCAAGGACGATCGTGATCGCGATGGAAATGGCAACCGCCACGATGCCTACAGAGATCGAAACTCGCCCGCCGTATACCAGGCGGGCCCAGACATCCCGCCCCAACCTGTCAGTCCCAAGCGGGTGTTCCCATGTCGGCTTCGCCTCGGTCGCGCCGACGAACTTGATCGGGCCGTGCGGCGTCAGGAGCGGTGCAGCCGTTACCGTGACCGAAATCGCGACCAGCAGTATCAGGCTGGCCGCCGCCAGGCGATGCCGAACGAATCGGCGCCAGACCCGCATCCGCCAGGAGTCCGAAGAGCTTCCAAACATGCGTAGCGGCCCGGTCGCGGCGGGCGCTGTTGCCGTCATGACTTGCCGTCTTCCTTTCGCTACACTTTGGTGCAGCAGCAGAACTCTCTACTGCTAAGCATACCTGATGCGCGGGTCGGCCCAGGCATAGGCCAAATCCGCAATCAGATTGCTAAACAGTACCATAATTGCAGTTATCAGAAGACCGCCCATCAGGAGCGGGTAGTCTCGACTGCCTGCGGCGGCAACTAAAGTGTGTCCAATGCCCCTGTAATTGAAAACACTCTCGATCAGCACCGCCCCTCCGACCAGCGTCGGCAGCCGCAATCCCGTGATCGTTATTACCGGCAGCAGGGCATTCTTGAATGCGTGCCACATAATGACCGTACGTTCCGCCAAACCTTTGGCTCGCGCTGTCGTGATGTAGTCTTGCCGAACGACCTCCAACATGCTGGACCGGGTGTAGCGGAGCAGCGTGCTGAGGCCGTCATAGGAGAGGGCGACCACCGGCAGCACCATGTGCCAAAGCCGGTCACCAATTGAAGGTGGCGCCCCCACAGTGACGATACCCCCAACGGGAAACCACTCCAGGCGCAGCCCGGCCACGTAGATCAGCAGTAGCGCGAAGAAAAAACCGGGTACAGCAATGCCTCCAAATGCGATGCCGGTGAGGATGTAATCGAGAAGAGAGTATTGCTTGAGGGCCGAGACGATTCCCAGCACGATGCCTGCCACTGTCGAGAACAAGAGGGCGAATCCCATAAGGCCAAGGGTGTTGCCGACGTCGCGTACGATGATATGGTGCACCGGTAGACGCATCTGAGTCGACCAGCCGAGATTTCCCCGCAACGCTTCGCGTAGCCAGATCAGGTAACGAACGTGCACCGGACGGTTCAGGCCCATTGCCTCTCGCAGCGCTTGCAGATCCTCCTCCTCCAGATATCGCATCGACTCCGGATTGAGCAAGGCGGATACCGGATCACCCGGCGACAGCACATAGATGGTGTAGTTTACGACCGTAATCGCAAACATTAATGGGAAGATC
>VYDA01000168.1:0-4920 GCA_009843665.1 Caldilineaceae bacterium SB0675_bin_29
AGGCCCGACCGCCCAAAAGCGAGGAGAGAGTAAAGAGAAGTGAGGAGAGAGAAACCAACTTCGCCATGTTGAATCATGAGCGCCCTTGGGCAAGGACTTAATAGTCGCCGCCGATCTCATTTTCAGGCGTTGACAGGGATTGAACAGTATATATAATTTACGTTGTTGCCGATGGGTAGCTGAAGGAGCGTGGTGAGACGTTCGGGAGACCCACCAAGGCACGAAACGCGCCGGACTGCTTTTAAGAGCTTTCCGGAACTGCATGGCAGCCGTGACGAAGATTGGCAGCGAACCTGGTTGGATGGACCGGTCCGGTTGCAGGACTGGTCCGGGGGAGAGGATGCACCAGTTGTGTCGGAGAAGCTCGGATATTGGCTCTGAAGTCGGTTTGGTCATTGTTCCACAAAAGGAGATCTTCTCATGAGATTGCACAGAACGCATTGGTTTGTCGCCGGGATCCTCTTGCTGTTGATGTTCGGCATTGCCGCGTGTGTTCCCGCCGGCGCGGAACCGGCGGCTGACGCCGAAGAGGAACCGATGATGTCGATGGAGCCTGCAGAGGAGCAGGTTCTGCGCTTTGCCCCGTGTTGCAGCTTCCGCTGGGACCCCGCGACCGGGACGGGCGCCGACTACTACTACGGTGCGGGGCTGCTCTCTGCGCTCACCGAGGTTGTGGTGAACCCGGATACGGGCGTGGAGGAGGTAACCTGCTGGCTATGTGACAGTTTCGAGGTGAGCGATGATGGGCTCACTTATACTTACAATCTTCGCCAGGATCTGAAGTTTGGCAAGACGGGGAATCCCGTTACGGCGCACGACATCAAGTACACGTGGGAGCGATCGTTGCGCGTCGGCAAGTGGCCACTACGCCTCTTCATGTTTATCGATGGCGCGATGGACCTGTACAACGAGAACGTCGATACGATGGCGGGTCTGACGGTCGTGGACGATTTCACGTTCCAGGTGCAGATGATACAGCCGGCGCCGATGTGGAACCGCTGGTCAACCGGTACGCCGATGGCCGTCTGTGAGCAGGAGCAGTTGGAGGCGGGTACGGCTGAGAAACACTGGCTGGAGGATGGCGGAGGCTGTGCAGGCCCGTTCCAGGCGGAGAGCTTCGATCCCGACGAGAATCTCCTGGTGCTGGAGCGCAACCCGCACTGGCCCGGCGAGCCTGCCAAGCTCGACAAGCTCGTTCTGCAGGGCCGCCTGCCGGCTGAGACCATGCTGATCGGTTATGAAAATGACGAGTTCGACGTGGTCTGGGTTGCCGGTCCGATCTTGTCAGAAATCCTGGAACCGGACAATCCGCTGCATGATGAACTCCGGTTCTGGCCCACCCAGAACTATCTGGCCCAGGTTCTGTTCACCGACAAGCCTCCTTTCGATGATCCGAAGATGCGCGAGGCGTTCATCAAGTCGATCGACATGGACGAAATCATCGAGAAGGTGATGCGAGGACGCTTTTTCAAGCTCAAGACGCTCACGGGCGGGCCGTACGGGCCTTACTGTGCGCACCACAACTGCGATGACCGGCCCGGTCTGACGCAGGACGTGGAGGGGGCGCTGCAGGCCTTCGCCGAATCCCGCTATCAGGGCGACCCGAGCCTGGTCGAGCCGATTCGCGTCTACGCGCCTCCGGGAACGACACTGGGCGACCGCAGTCTCCTGTGGCAGGCGATCGCACAGCAGGTGTATCAGGTGCTGGGTGTCCAGATTGAACTTCTGATCAAGCAGCGAACGACACCTGAGGAGCGGGAACTGGCCAACGTGGGCAGCTGGGCGCATGGCATTCAGGCGCTGGATCCCCAGGAGGCGATCTGGCCGCTGTGGCACTCAGACGGTCCTTTCAATGACGGCTACCTGAAGCACCAGGACCCGCAGCTGGATGCCTTGATTGAAAAGGCGCAGGCGATCCAAAATGTAGAGGAGCGGATGGAGGCGTGGAAAGAGGTCGAGGATTACATGTACAGCCTGTATATTATGATCCCGACTTACCTGGATTCGCGATATTTCCTGGTCAAGCCGTGGGTGCGGAATTTCGAGTTGGGCTTCAACTCGCGGCTGCTCCACCCGGATGAAGTCTGGATTGCCGAACACTAAGTTTCCGAGGTGGGAGGGCAGGCAGTAGACCAGTCTAGTACCCAGGGGCTATGCCGGACCAGTATAGCCCCGGCTACTGCCGCCTTCCGCCCTGCTTTCAGCTGCACAGGACATGACATGCAGCCCACCCACCGTCATCACCCACGAAGTTTGGGCCGCCGCGTATATTACGCGCTGGCGGCGGCCGTTGTCACCCTTAACCTGGCGGCGGCATGCGGGATGGGGGGGCAGAAAGCTGCGATCGCGAGAGGCGAGACAATCTTCGAGGAACGCTGCGCCGACTGCCATACATTGATCAGCCAGGGAGGCGGCGAGACGGCCGATACCACCAAGGTCGGAGGGCAGATCGACGACCGGTTCAAAGACGGTACCTACGCGGACACTGTGACCTCGCGCAAGCTGAAAGTCTACCTGGTGGCGTATCACGAGAACGCGACCGATCTGGAGATGGAACCGAAGGAGCTGGATGACCTGGTTGAGTACCTCTGGACCTTTAAGGTGCGCAGGCATTGAGCCGCCCAGGAACCGGCCACAGGGAGATTGAGACATCAGCGCATACATTATTCGGCGTCTGCTTTACATTATTCCCACACTTATCGCGGCATCGGCGCTGACGTTCATCCTGGCCCACTACGGCCCCGGCGACCCGCTGATGGAGCTGTTGCAGGAGGCGTACTGGGACGAAGAACTGCGCGAACGCGTGCGCCACTCGCTCGGACTGGACCGCCCATTCATCGTCCAGTACGGTGAGTTCCTGGGGCGCCTGATGCAGGGCCAGCTGGGCTACTCGATCCTGTCCGGGCAGAGGTCGATCAACGTGATGCTGGCGAAGGCGTGGCCGAAGAGCATACAACTGGGGTTGGTGGGGATGTTCTTCTGGTTCGTCAGCGGGACCATTCTGGGGATCATCGCGGCCAGGTTCCACAACCGGACAATCGACTATATCATCGTCAGCACGACGGTGGCGGTGTCCACGATTCCCACCTTTGTGCTGGCGCCGATGCTGATGATCGTCTTCATTCTCAAACTTGGCTGGATCGAAAGCAGCATCGGTTGGGAAGGCATCTTCAGCCAGAAGATCATCCTGCCGATGATGCTGATCGGTTTCACGGGAACGGCGGGGCTGGTACGGCAGTGGCGCTCGAGCATCCTGGAGACGATCAGCCAGGACTATGTGCGGACGGCGCGGGCCAAGGGGCTGACGGAGCGGCTGATCATCGTGCGTCACGTTCTGCGCAATGCGTTCACGCCGATTCTGACGATTACGGCTGCCTCGCTTGGCGGCTTTATCACGGGCAGCATCTTTGTCGAGCAGATTTTCAATATCCACGGATTCGGCTGGCTGGTGTGGCAGGGCATCATCGGCCTGGACTACCCGGTCCTGATGATTACCACGCTATTCAGCGCGGCGATCATTCTGTTCATGAACCTGGTGGTGGATATTCTTTACGGTGTTGTTGACCCGCGGGTGCGGGTCGGGGAAAGAGCGCGGCGGTAGCAGTCTGTTCAGTATCGTTCGACCGTACTGATCGCCATCCGGTTGGTGCGGCAGATGACCACAGGAAGGAACAGGGCGGCGGGAATCCAGAATCATGGAGGAGCAAGAAACTCAGGCCGAAGAGCGGCGTGAACTGCTGAACGATCAATTTCGGCGTCCTGAGCGCAACCTTTGGAAAGATGCTTTCACCCAGCTGATTGCCAACCGGCTGGCGATGGGGAGCATCGTGGTCATTTTTATCGTTTTCTTCATCGCTGCGTTCGGGCCTTTTCTGACCCCCTACGACCATCTGTATCAGGACTGGGACAACATCGCGCAGCCGCCGACGAGGCTGCACCCGCTGGGCACGGACGAACTGGGGCGGGATATGCTGTCGCGGAGCCTGGCGGGCGGGCGAACGGCTATCATGGTTGCGGTGGTGACGACGACGATGGCCTTTGTCCTGGGCGTCCTGATTGGCGCATTGGGCGCGTATATGGGTGGATATGTGGATGCGCTGGTGGTGCGAACGATAGACTTTCTGCAGGCGTTTCCGCATATTCTGCTTGCGGTCTTTCTTGCGGCCACGCTGAAGCCGACCTTCATTCGATTTGGCGACGCACTGGTCCAACAGTACGGGATCCGGGCGCTAGGCAATACGCTGTACCTGGACTATCTGCTGATCTTCGCGGTGCTGGGCATTACGGGCTGGCCGAACCTGGCGCGGCTGGTGCGGGGGCAGGTGCTGTCGCTGCGGGCGACGGAGTATGTCAGCTCGGCGCAGGTTGTCGGGGCGAAGGAGTGGCGCATCATCGTCCACCATCTGGTGCCGAACGCCCTGGGGCCGGTCATCGTTTCGCTGAGCGCCAGTTTTGGCGGTGCGATGCTGACCGAGGCATCACTGAGCTATCTTGGGCTGGGCATACAGCCGCCGGGCGCGAGCTGGGGCATGATGATCGCGGAAAACCTGGTGCAGTGGCGCTACCGGCCGCACCTGGTTGTCATGCCGGGCATGGTCCTGTTCGTCACCGTGCTGGCCTTTACTTTTCTGGGAGACGGCCTGAACGATGCGCTCAACCCGCGCATGTTGACCCCCAGCGGGCAGAAATAGCAGCGTAAGGGGATTTGCCATGAAAATTCGCGTTGGTGTTGCCGGTGTAGGACATCGAGGGCTGGGCCTGGCCCGAGCCCTGGCACAGTTGGAGGACGTCGAGTTCGCCGCGCTGGCTGATTTGAGTCCACAGCGGCTTGAGTCCGCGGCGCAGGAGTTCAACGTCGACCGGACCTTTTCCCTGATAAGCGAGATGCTGGAAAGCGTGAAACTGGATGCTGTTCTCATT
>VYDA01000168.1:4930-6198 GCA_009843665.1 Caldilineaceae bacterium SB0675_bin_29
TCTCATTCTCACGCCCGATCTGGCGCACCATCCGCAGACGCTCCACGGCTTCGAGGCGGGCGTGCATGTTCTGGTGGAGAAGCCGCCCGCCTATACGGTGGCGGAGGTGGAAGAGATGGCGGCGGCGGCGGAAAAGGCGGGAAAGCATCTGATGGTGGCCTGGAACCGGACTTATGCGCTGCAGCGGGTCAAGGAGATATTTGGGGACGAGCCCCCTGAGGTCTTATTGGCGAACTATGTCCGCCCGGAACCGGCCTATATGGGCCTTGTCCGCAACCATATCGTGGACCCTTTTTATTTCCTGTGCGGCGAACCGGCGGAGGTGACGGCGCAGTGCGATATGTTCAACGCGCAGCGGGAAGGGCACACGCTTGCGAACATCCGCTTTCAGTCCGGCGCGGTGGGATCGCTGATCAGCAGTTTCGGGTCCGGGGGTCACAGCGAACAGTTGACGGCCTACGGCAACGGCTACTCGGTCTTCATCGATTCGACCAGCCGGGGCAGTGGGACGGTCATGCGGGGCCGGCAGGTGATCGAGACGCTCGAACCGGTGGACAGCTCGGCGGTGCAGATCCGGCATTTTATAGACTGCATCAAAGAGGACAGGGAGCCGCTGACATCGGGACGAGCAGCCGTGCGCATCGCTCGCTTCATTTGGAGTATCATGGACTCGGCCGGTATGGGGATCCCGCCCTTGCCCGAAGGCGAACCGGGCTGGCTTATGTGGTGCATGTGCGGCGACAAAGTGATATCCAACGTGGAACGATGTCCGCGCTGTGGGCAGGAGTGGGCCGGCTGGTCGCTTCCGGTTGAGACGATAAGAAAGACATGATTTGGGCCAACATACAGTGCCACTGCCCCTTACACGGCGACTACATCCCGCGACTATCCTGAGGCATCTGACATGAACGGAGAGTACCGCGTTGGCATTATCGGGCTTGGCCGCATGGGCGCGAGCATCGACGACGAAATGGCCGGCCACCCGGTGTTTCTGGTCCCCTACAGCCACGCGGCGGCGTTCGCGCACGAGCCGAGGACACGCCTGGTGGCCGGGGCTGCGCCAGGGGTGGAGAGCCGCGCCCGGTTCCAGGAGCGTTACGGCGACGTGCGTACCTACGCCGACTACAATGAGATGCTGGAGGAGGAGAACCTCGATATCGTGGGCGTGGCGACCCATGCCCCGCTGCACGCCGATGCAACGGTGGCAGCGGCCCGTGCCGGCGCCAAGGGGATCCTGGTCACGAAGCCGATGGCGATCTCGCTGGCCG
>VYDA01000168.1:6208-8146 GCA_009843665.1 Caldilineaceae bacterium SB0675_bin_29
GCCGAGTGCGACCGCATGATGGATGCCTGCCGGCGGCACGGGACCAAGCTCACGATCGGACATGGCCGGCGTTGGATGGAACATTACCGCTACGCGCGCAAACTGATCGCCGACGGCGCGGTGGGCGAGGTGCGGGAGGCGACGGCGTACTGCACGCACGGGCTGGTGCACAATGTCACGCACCTGTTCGACATTTTGCTGATGCTGCTGGACGAGCCGATGGCGTGGATGGTAGGGTATCTGGAAGGGGAGTTCAATCCGCCGGAAACGGTGACCCACCGCATAGACGCCAGCGGGGGCGGTATTGGCCGGACGAGAAGCGGGGTGGCGGTCCACTTTGCGGGCGCGCACGACAAGATTTTGGGGCTGGACATCGATATTGTCGGCACGGACGGCGTGCTTCGCTGTCTTTACAATGGCCTGGGCCTGGAGTTGTGGGAAAATGATCCCGATGACCCCTACACTCGACTCAGAATGGCGGAGATTGACCCGCCGCAGGAGACGGCAAGCCAGACGACAGGGGCCATCAAGGACCTGATCCAGGCCATCGAGACGGACGGGGAGACCTGCTCTACGGGAGAGGACGGCCGCGCGGCGCTGGAAATGTGTATTGCGATTCACGAATCACAGCGGCTAGGCAATCAGCGGATCGACTTTCCGGTGCAGAACCGTGATCTGTCGGTTTGGTGCCGTTGAGGTTCGTTGAATCGGTTGACTGCCCAGTTGCATGCAGTTCAGTTCGGACCCCTGGGACTGGCAGGTCCAGAGACAGATAGTTCAAATGATGGAGCCACCAGATGGCTGTACGAGAGGTACTGCTACTTGGACATCCGAAGCTGTACGAGGTGTGCGAGCCGGTGCGGCAGGATGAGGTTGAGAGCCTGGAGCCAGCCATCCAAAACCTGCATGATACGCTGTTTGATTTTCGGCGCAAGTACGGCGTGGGTCGGGCGATCGCGGCGCCCCAGATCGGAGTGATGAAGCGGCTCGTTTACATGTATATTTCCTCGCCGACGGTCTTCTTCAATCCGGTCCTCGACCAGCAAAGTGAAGAGATGTTCACGATGTGGGACGACTGCATGTGTTTTCCCGATCTGGTGGTCAAGGTGAGGCGGCACAAGCGGTGCCGGATCACTTTTCTTGACCGGGCATGGCAGGAGCAGACGATGCTGCTGGAAGACGATCTTTCGGAGCTGCTGCAGCATGAGTGCGATCATCTGGACGGGGTGCTGGCGGTGTCGCGGGCGATAGACGCGGAGTCGTTTGCGCTGCGTAGTCAGATGGCGTTTCTTGAATGAATCCAGCGCGCTCTACTTCAGCGGGCCGGCGCGCTTGAAAGGTCTACCCCTCTGCAGGCCCGACCTCTACTTACCCAACTGATTGCGCGGTACAGCCGAATATGGCTGAGGAAGTTCCTGCCCCAACAGCCCGCGGCCCAAAAACGGCCCTGCGATGTTGAGAGGGGGGGTGCTCGTGCGCTGGTGAAGACGGCGCGCGCCAGTCTGCGCTGATGGCGCGATGATGTTAGACTGTCATTAGTATCGAAGTCAGCGACTTAGGTGGAGATTCAGGATGAGAACAGAATCCACGTCAGAGTTGACGCGTGGGTTACATAACGGTTTCATATTGTTTTCAGTATCAGTTGGACTGGGATTGAGCAGTACATTGTCACAGATCGCAGGAGGCGGTTATGTCGGACGGTGCGTCATTGAAGCAGCGCATTCGCAGCGGGGAGCTCGTTATCGGCGTATCGGCCCCCTTTAATGCCACGAAGAGTCAACTGGAAGAGATTCTGGGCAAGGACAGCTACGACTTCCTGTCGGTGGACAGCCAGCATTCGCCCTACAACGAAGAGCGGGTGGTGGAGATCTGCGGGATGGCGGCCGAGTTGGGTGTTCCTGTGCAGTTTCGCATCAAGCACACGCGGCACGCCTACAT
>VYDA01000168.1:8156-9608 GCA_009843665.1 Caldilineaceae bacterium SB0675_bin_29
ATTCCGATCGTGGAGGAGGAGGCGACGGTGGATGAAGCGCTCGAAGCCTTCTACTATCCCCAGGTCGGCAGGAGGAGCTGGGGCGGCGCGGCGCGTTACGGCATCGAGGGGCGGGACGATCGTCTGGAGTATGCCGACTGGTGGAACCGCACCGGTATCCTGTGCTTACAAATGGAGTCGGTTCGGGCGGTGACCAATGTGCGCAAACTGGCCAAGCCGGGCGTTGATTGCCTGACGTGGGGACCGAACGATCTGCTCTATGACCTGGAAGCGCATCCGGAGCATCCGTTCAAGACCGTTGACGACTGCGTACGCCACGCGCTCAAGCAGTTGGAAGGCGCGGACGCCAAGATAAGTTTCAGAAACTACTCGCCGGACCTGCGCAACAAGTATATCGATATGGGCGTCACAGTGCTGATGGAGAGCCCGAGGGCGTAGTGCGTATTGCGTAGTGCGTAAGGGCAGGAACGGTGGTCATGATTCCAGCTTTGATTCGTGCGCTGGGGCCAGCCGCCAGTGGGAGTATGGATTCGATGCTCGCATAGGCAGGTGGCCGTACGCCAAAAGAGTATATGGGGAGGAGAGATGGCAGCGCGCAGTGGGGATTTCAGTTTCGAAGTCGTGGAAGGGTGGGGCCAGGGAGCGGGCGGCCGCGTTTTCGGTGGGGTGACGCCGGCGGTGGCGACCGATTCACAGGACCGTGTATACATCGCCCGGCGCGATCCGCCGGCCATTCTGGTCTACGATCGTGAGGGCAGTTTTCTCTCTACTTTGGGCGAGGACCTATTCAAGAATCCGCACAGTGTGTGGTTCAACGAGCAGGACCAGATGTACGTGGCTGACGTCGATGACCACACGGTGCGCAAGCTGGACACCGAGGGGAATGTGCTGCTGACGCTGGGCACGGCGGACGCGGTCGGCGCGCCAGGGCAGCCGTTCAACGGGCCGACGTGGGCGGTAGAGGCGCCGTGGGGCGATATCTACGTATCGGACGGCTACGGACAGTTTCGCGTGCACCGCTTCTCTGAGGATGGGACGCTGCTGCAGTCGTGGGGCGAGGAAGGCACGGGGCCGGGGCAGTTCGCGTTGCCTCACGGCATTCGGGTGGACAGCCGCGGGCGCGTGCTGGTGCTGGACCGCACGAACAGACGCATGCAGATCTTCGATGCGGAAGGCACGTACCAGGGCGAGTGGCCGGACCTGGACGGGCCTAACGATCTGTACATCGACGGCGACGGCAACGTCTATATGGCTGAGGGCAGGTACCGTATCAGCGTATTCGACCTGGACGGCGAGTTGCTGGCGCGCTGGGGCGAGCAGGGCGATGCGCCGGGCCAGTTTGCCAACGGGCCGCACGGGCTGTGGGTGGATTCTCAAGGGGACCTGTATGTGGCGGAGGTGCCCTTTCTGGACAACCGGCTGCAGAAGTTTGCGCGGGTATGAGACAGGGGG
>VYDA01000168.1:9618-12034 GCA_009843665.1 Caldilineaceae bacterium SB0675_bin_29
TTTCACACGTTCGGCTTTCTCCTGCTTCCGGGGCTTTTTACGTCTAAGGATATTGACTATATTCGCAGCGGGGCCGACGTTCTATGGCGCGAGGAGCGGGGCGGGGGGCCTGACCTGGGAGAGTACCAGCATATTGCACCATTCCTTGAATCGAGCCGCGATCTCTCCGGGCTCGTGGAAGACGACCGTATCTACGTGACGATTGAACAGCTGCTGGGGGCAGGTTTCGTGTGGGGCGGCTCCGAGGGCAACAAGGGCAGCTTCAACGAGACGCAGAGCCACGCGTGGCATTGCGACCGGCCGGGGGAAGAGGAGCCGGACTACGTGCGCATCAAGGTGATGTTGTACCTGACGCCTACGAAGAAGGAAGCGGGTGCGCTGCGCGTGATGCCGGGTTCGCATCGAAAGCCGTTTTATGATCAGCTTGAAAGGCTCAACCACATTCAGTCGCGGCCGGAGGTGATGCCCTTTGGCGTGTCCGGACCGGAACTGCCCGGTTGTGCGCTGGAGGTCGAGCCGGGTGACGCGGTTTTCTTCAATCAGTACCTGTATCATGCCGTCTTCGGCAAGCAGGTGGACCGGCGATTCATCGCGCTGAAGTTTGCTGAGAAACCGTCGCTGGGCCGCCACTATGAGGCGTTGAGAAAACACGGGGCTTTCTCCTTTCACCAGTCGTTTGTGGACCGCGCACGACCGCGAATCCGGCAGATGACTGAGCTTTTGCCTGCCGAGGACTGGCCTTAATGGGTCCGGGGGGATCCTATGCTCATACGGGATTCTGAACCATGCCAACAGTTGTGAACTGGCGCGAGGCGCAGCCGGTTGTCGCCCATGACAGCGCGATCGTCTGGAGTTGCCTTCAGCCCAGGCCGGTGGGCGGGGACGGCGCCGGGCAGTCTTCGCAACACGGGACGCTGGAGAAGCTGGGGGTTTTCACCGTGCACGCGGTGCAGGGGCGCAAGCAGTCGGACTACCACAAACATGAGAATCGCGAGCAGCTCTACTATATTATCGACGGCGCGGGTCAGATTTTGTGCGGAGATGTTCTGTCGCCGGTGGAGGAGGGCGACATTATCTACCTGCCATCGGGGCAGTACCACCAGCTATTCAACCCGGCGGAAGGCTGGTTGCTGCACCACGTGATCAATATGCCGGTTGACGGGGACGGCGGACGGTTCCTGAGTCGCAACTGGCGCGATGCGGCACCGGTCGGCGACGGCCTGGGCGCAGTGCGCTGGCACCTGCTGGGACCCGAGGCGGAGGGGGAAGGTGGTTGCCTGCGCGGGCTGGCCTTTATCGATCGGGAGATGGTGCAGCCGCGGCGGCGGTCCGCCGAACGCAACTCGCAGGACCTTGACCAGATTTACTACATCCTGGCTGGGGAAGGCACACTGGTTGCCAATGGCAAAGTGACAGCCGTTCGAG
Source organism: Caldilineaceae bacterium SB0675_bin_29 (assembly GCA_009843665.1). GTDB lineage: Bacteria > Chloroflexota > Anaerolineae > Caldilineales > Caldilineaceae > Bin5. Next base: position 11,044 of record VYDA01000168.1, read on the forward strand.
AAGGCGACGCCATTCACCTGCTGCCGGGAACGACCTACCATATAACCAACGGTGACGAGACGTGGCTGACCTACTTAATTGTCGCTGCGCGCTAGGGAGAAGTTGATGAGAATTCTGATTACGGGCGCCGCGGGCGCGGTCGGCAGGGTACTGGTGAACGGTCTGCGCGGCCGATACACGTTGCGGGCTTTCGACCGCGTGCCGGTTCCTGAACTTGAAGACGTTGTCGTCGGCGAGTTGACCGATTTCGAGGCGGTGGCCGAGGCGACGGAGGGCATGGAGGCGGTCGTCCACCTGGCTGGCAACCCTCTGGGTTCAGCGCCGTGGGAGGAGATTCTGAACAGCAATATCATCGGGACCTACAACCTGTTCGAGGCGGCGCGGCAGAACAATGTGCGCCGGGTGGTCTTTGCCAGCCGCGCCGGTCTGCTGGCCCACTATCCCGAGGATATCATGCGTACGATCGACATGCCGCCCCGGCCGGAAAGCTATTACTCGATCAGCAAGGTTTTCGGTGAGAATCTGTGCTATATGTATTCCAGCCAGTACGGCATGGAATGCGTATCGGTGCGCATCGGCAATGTGCGCGCGGACCGGCCGCAGGCGGAGCACCCGCATCACCTCAGCCATGCGGACCTGGTGCGTGTATTTGAGCGGGCCTTAATCCATCCGGACGTAGAGTTCGAGGTGGTTTTCGGCGTCTCGGGAGGCGACTGGCCGCTCTACGACATGGAGCACGGGCGCCGGGCTATCGGATACGAGCCGCAGAACGCATGCGAGGACCGTTAGAGGGGGTGCGCGGGTGCAGTCCAATATTGGGGCGAGAAAGGGCAGGCACAAGGCCTGCCCCTACCGTTAGGGGCGGCGCCAAGGTGGGTGAGCGACCGGTGGCATAGACACGTGATCGCAACGAGGCGCCAAGGTGGATGAGCGACTGGTGGCATAGACACGTGATCGCAACGAGGCGCCAAGGTGGCAAGGCATTAGGAGA
>VYDA01000680.1:0-7058 GCA_009843665.1 Caldilineaceae bacterium SB0675_bin_29
CGTTATTCCCTTATTGGACTTGCCCCCGACAGCAGTCGGTCAACACCCTCAATTGGAAATGATTCGCCCCCTTCTTCTATTGCTTCGTCATAGATCTCCTCGTCACGCAGAACGGCTTCGGTGGCTCCGTCCTTCGACAAGCGTACATACTCGCGCCAGGGGATCACGGCGAACATCGGCTGTCCGGCATCATCGTGAATGATCTGCAGGTTGCTCATGAGAACTATCCTCCTACTGCCTGTAAGCCTGACCACGTGCAGCGACGCGCAATACATCAATCGTGCGCGCTTTGTCGTCTCTCTCGAAGATGACCCTATAGCCGCCGACTCGCAAACGAAATCCAGGTCGCCCCTCCAGAGGAGCAACATCAACATCTCACCGGTCTGGATCCCCCGCCAATCTGTCCAACGCCCGACGAATGCGCTGAGCATTCTGGCTAGGCATTTTAAGAAGTGCTTTGATGGCCTGTTTCTTTACTGTCAGTCTGTACATTGTGTTCCTTCTGCGAGTCCCACTATAGCATATAGCTTTACTATTGCAAAGCATTTTGCTTTACAATGGCCTTCTGAATGAAAGCGGTAGCAGAACGTTATCGGAAAAACACAATCTGAACCATTGAGTCTGCCGCAAGGTCTCCGAACTGCTTGAATCAGCGACAATCAGCCATTCAATTGACCCAAGTTCCCGCCTGCTGATACAATGCCAACTGCAATGTGCCGTGCCGCGCCGTCGGCCTTCGCAGCGGCTAGCCGACGGTTCTCGTTTCATGGGAACGCTAAATCGCTCCCAGCACAAAAGGCAACTTCCATGTCCGAATCTCTTCCCGACATCGTCGTATACGGCGCCTTCTGGTGCCCCGACTGCCGCCGCAGCAAACAGTTCCTCGGCGAACATCGCATCCCTTATCAATGGGTAAACATCGAAGAGGACGCCGGCGCCGAGCAGCGGGTCATCGAAATGAACGATGGCAGACGCATCATACCCACCATCGTTTTCGCCGACGGTTCCCGGCTCGTCGAGCCCAGCAATGCTGAACTGGCCGCAAAACTAGGTCTGAGAACGACCGCCAGCCGCCAGCACTACCCGGTGGTCGTCATCGGCGGCGGCCCTGCCGGACTGACCGCGGCCCTCTACCTGGCCCGTGAAGGTGTCGACATCCTCATCATCGAACGCGCCGCCTTTGGCGGCCAGGCCGCAGCCACCGAAAAACTGGATAACCTGCCCGGTTTCCCCGACGGTGTCGATGGCTTTGAATTCGCTCAACGGCTCCGAGCCCAGGCCGAACGTTTTGGCGTTGAGCTGCTGCAGGCCCAGGATGTCGCCACAATTCAGCGCCAGGGCAACTATCACCGCATCGAAACAGTCGCCGGCGACGAGTACAGCGCACAGGCCGTCCTGATCGCCACCGGCAGCCGCTACCGCCGCCTCAATGTGCCCGGCGAAAACGACTACCTCGGCGCCGGCGTCCACTTCTGCGCCACCTGCGACGGCCCCTTCTACAAAGGCAAAGAGGTGGCCGTAATCGGCGGCGGCAACAGCGCCGCCGAAGAAAGTCTGCTGCTGACCAAATTCGCCGAACGGGTTACACTACTTGTGCGGGGTCCTGTCCTGCACGCCAGTCAGGTCATACAGGAATCTGTGGCAGGCAATTCGAAAATCGAAGTGCGATGGAATACCGAAGTCCAGGAATTCCTTGGTGCCAGGGCTCAACTGAACGAGTTGCGGCTCTGGAATAACCAGGCCGAGGCCGAGTCGCACATGTCGGTGGATGGCGCCTTCGTCTTTATCGGTCTTGAACCGAACACGGGATTCCTGGAAGGGTCCGGCGTCCGCCTTAACAAGTGGGGCTTCATCGAAACAGGGCACAATCTTACCCACGAATCGGACAAGCGCCCGCCACTCTACGTAGATCGGGATCCTGTCGCACTGGAATCAAGCGTTCCCGGTCTCTTTGCCGCCGGTGACGTGCGCGCCGATAGCACGAAACAGGTCGCCTCGGCCGCCGGCGAAGGCGCAACCGCGGCTCTGCTGATTCGTGACTACCTGCGCACGGTCTGAGCCGGCAGGCAGCCGGATTCAGCTCCCTGGCCGCCTTCTCTTCAGCAGCCACACGCCATGCTCGTAAGGAGGAAATAGTGCTCACACCAGAACAACGGGAACAGATCGACGAGCAAGGCTTTCTGATCATCGAAAACGCGCTCGAACCCTTCGGGTTGGACCGAGTGCGCGCCGCCTACGAGGACATCCAACGTCAGACCGAACCGGCCTGGGCCGAGTCCGTCCGCAACGGTACTTTCAAGGGCGGCTACGGCAACGGTCCGGACGCACACACCATGGGCGATATCCATCAATACGACTCCCTCTTCCTCGACATCGCCGAGAATCCGCTTGTCCTGCCGATCCTCAAAGAGGTGGTAGGACCCGACGTGCAGACGATGGAGATGGTCGCCCACTGCCATCACGCCGGCACAAACGCACATACCGGCTGGCATCGCGACTGGCCCGCCTGGCGCCACCCACAGTTCATGCTCAAGGCCAAAGTCTTCTACTTTCTCGACGACCAGGCGCCCGACATGGGCTGCTTCAGCCTCGTCCCCGGCAGCCACAAGCGCGACCCGCACCCGTCCCGAACCGAGTACGTCGGCGAAACCCTGGAACAGATGCCGGGCTTGAAAAAGATCGTCGGCAAGGCTGGCTCAGCCATCATCTGGAACGTCCTTTGTTGGCACTCAGGTCTTGCCAACACCAGCCCCCGCGATCGCCGCATCCTCATCTATGGTTATATGCCCTTTTGGATCAAGAAATGGGGCAGCACACCTCCGCCCCAGCACATCGTCGACTGGGCCGATACCCCGCACCGTCGCCAGCTGATGGGCATCCATGCCGTCGAAGGACGCGCCGTCTGGGATCGAAAAGACGTGCCATACCTGCCCGAGCACGCCGAAATTGCTGCGGCAAAGAAATTCTGAATTCCAACGGCTGACCCACTAAGTGTCGGCTCGAATGGACCGTTCGAGTCCACTTGGACGGTGCGAGGCGATGCCGTTTCACCTTTTGAGAGTACTGTAACGAGATGGAGATATCGAAGACTGGAGTCCTGTTGGTTAATGTCGGAACACCTGACAGTCCCGCAACAGCTGAAGTCTGGAAGTACCTGCGCCAGTTTCTCATGGATGGCCGCATCATCGACATCCCCTACTGGCGCAGACTTCTGCTGGTGAATCTGATAATTGCTCCATTCCGCGCGCCTAAATCCGCCAGGGAATACCAGAAGATATGGTCGGAAAAGGGATCGCCCCTGATGTACCACAGCTGCAATTTCAGAGACTCAATTCAGCAGCATCTGGGAGACAACTTCATTGTTTCCTTGGCCATGCGATATCAGAATCCCAGCATTGAATCTGCCTTGGAAACCCTACAGCAACAACGCCCGTCCAGCATTGTCGTCTTTCCTCTTTTTCCCCAATATGCATCGGCTACCGTTGGGTCGGTCCATGAAAAGGTAATGCAGGTCGTACAGGAGTGGCCGGAAATCCCAAAGCTTCGATTCATAGATAGCTTCTACGAACATCCCAGCATGATTCGGACGATGGCCTGCTTAGGAAAGCAGCATATCGATCAAGGTGACTACGACCATATTCTCTTCACATTTCATGGCTTGCCTGAGCGCCAACTCAGGAAGGGAAATCCCGACTGCTTTGTCGACGCAAACTGCTGTGATGCGATCCGCGCTGGAAACCATTCTTGCTATCGCGCTCAATGCTTCGCGACATCCCGCTCTTTAGCTGATGCCTTGGATTTGGAGGATGGGGATTACACAGTCAGCTTTCAGTCGAGGCTGGGCAAAGATCCCTGGATTCAACCCTATACAGATGAAGTCCTGGAAACGCTGGCCGAAAAGGGCGTCAAGAAGATCCTGGCTTTTTCGCCCTCATTCGTCGCCGACTGCTTGGAAACTACGATCGAGATAGGCGAGGAATATCATGAATTGTTTACGGAATTAGGAGGAGAAGATCTTCAGTTGGTGGAGAGTCTGAACGCCCACCCCATGTGGGTAGAGACGGCAAGAGAGATCATTATGGAAAACGACTGAAAATCTTAGCACTTTCTCGACCGCTTCTTGTGGGCTTAACTGAGAAGTCAAACGGAGAACTTCGGATTTTCCGGCTATGGAGTCGCTTGCGTTTTGGACGGGCCTGCTACATGAAAACAACCCTCTGAAGGCCTCCTGAATCTCCACAGAAAAGGTTGAAACCCGAGCTAAACATGGCCGCGCAAACGAAGCGCTCGCCGCCCAATAATCCCAAGGAGTCCCTATGTCTACCCCAATCAAGTTGACCGTCATCGGCGCCGGCAGCGCCCAATTCTCACTCGGTCTTGTCAAGGACATCTGCCTTACTGAATCTCTCAGTGGCAGTCTCATCTCCTTTATGGATATCGACGCCGACAGGCTCGACATGATCCATAAGCTCGGCGCACGCTATGCCAACGAACTTGGCTCCGACCTCCGCTTCGAAAGCACCACCGACCGGCGCGATGCCCTCCAGGACGCCGATTTCGTCATCAACACCGCCTCCGCCAGCAGCCACCAGAAACAACGAGACGGGCGCGAGCTGATGGATAGGTACGGCTACTATCACGGCGGGCGTATGCGCCAGAGCAACTTCGTCAACCTCGACCTCATGCTCGGCGTGACCGGCGACATGGAGGATATCTGCCCCGATGCATGGCTCATCCAGTCAGGCAATCCCGTCTACCAGGGCTGCACACTCATGACCCGCACCTCCAGCATCAAGGTCTGCGGCCTCTGCCATGGCCACTACGGCGTCTATCAGATCGCCAGAACCCTCGGACTGACCGACATGGCTGATGTCACCTGGCAGGCGCCCGGCCTCAACCACAACATCTGGCTCACCCACTTCTACTACAAAGGCGAAGACGCCTATCCGATTCTAGAAAAATGGATCGCAGAAGAAGGCGAAAACTACTGGGAAACCCACGTCGCCGAACGTACCCACGACATTCAGATGAGCCGCGGCACCATCCATATGTACCGTATGTACGGCCTGATGCCCATCGGTGACACACCCCGCCGCGGCGCCTGGTGGTACCATACCGATATCGATACCAAAATGTGGTGGTTCCCCCAACCCTGGGGCGGACCCGACACACACCTCGCCCGACCCTACTTCGTCGAAAATTTGGAAAAACGCCTCGCCCAGATGACCAAACTGACCAGCGACCCCTCTACCAGTCTCATCGAAGCCTTCGGCTCGGAAAAAACTCACGAGCAGCAGGTGCCCATCATCGACGGCCTGGTCAACGACAATGAAGGCCAGTATCAGGTGAACGTCCCCAACCAGGGCGCCTTGGCAGGTGTTGCTGACGATGTCGTCGTTGAAGTCCCCGCCGTCGTCAACAGGAGCGGCATCCACCCCCTTCGCGTCGACCCGTTGCCGCAGAAAATCCTTTATACCCAAATTATGCCCGAAGTTCTCGAAATGGAACGGGAACTCCTCGCCTTCCAGACCGGAGACCGCTCACTACTCTTCCTCGACGCGCTTGAATGTGAACAGACACATTCGTACAACCAGGCACTCTCCGTCTTTGAAGAGCTCATGGAAATGGACGGCAACGAAAAACTTAACGAACATTTCATGTGGGGCCCCGGCCAGGACATGCTGCGCCAGCCCGTCCGCACCAAGGAACCTGCCTGATCTGGTCGAGCCGCGCCGTACCGCACTGCATGGGGCGTGGAGAGCAGACACTGCGTCCCATGCACCTTCTATGACATAGTTCCGTGCGCATACTCTTCACCGTTCCACGCCTTATCGGTGGACTGACACTCCTAACCTACAAGCGTCTCGCCGGCAACCTGGGCCTGGCCCTGCTGGCGCTCTTCCAGATCGTGCTGACCGTCGGCCTCCTCAGCAGCGCCGGTTTCTTCGCCCAAGCCGTCGATAGAGTGATTCTTAACGAAGAACTGGACGCGCTCAGCTCGCGGACCGGCCGCCCTCCCTTCACCACGCGCGTCTACTTCTTCCCCTCCTCTCGCAAGCCCTTGGACGTGCCCGCCGCCGAACGCGCCGGCCGCAGCGTCGCCTCTACCCTCTCCAGCGAGATCGGTCTTCCCATCGACGACGTCGGCGTCCACCTCGAGAGCGGCAGTATGATGCTGTTGTCCCCGGAAGGCGACGAGCGTTACGGCGAAGAGAGCAAATTCCTGACACAGGTCGATCTCGTCTACCTCGCCGGCGTCGCACCCGAGCTGGAGATCACCGCCGGCTCCGTCTGGGAAGATCCAACTGGCGACCAGGCATCCACCGGTATCCTGCCGGTGCTCATGCATGACAACCTCGCCGCCGACATGGGCGTCCGTCCCGGCGAGAAATTCCGCGTCGCACCAACCGCCGCCCTGCCCGGTACCGAGGTGGAAATCATCGGCCTGTGGCGGGCCCGCGACCCCGACGACACATTCTGGTTCCGCCCGCCCGACATCTCAATGAAGGAAGCCTTGTTCGTGCGGCGGGCCGACTATCTTCAGCGCGTGCAGCCCATGGTCGCCGGCAGCTCTCGCTTCGCCAGCTGGCGCATCTCTCTCGACGATAGCTCCCTCAATCCAGCCTTCGCCGCCGCCTACGCCCGCGGCTTCGAAAAGGGCATGACCGTCATCGGCAAATACCTGCCCGGCGCCGAACTGGATGTTTCCCCGCTTGACCCGCTCAAAGAGTTCGTCCAGCGTCAGACGACGCTGACCGTCTTGCTCCTGAGCATGAACGTGCCCGCCATCGGCTTTCTTCTCTACTTCCTCGTGCTGATCTCCGGCATCATCGCCCGCTCCCAGCAGCGGGAGACTTCTGTACTGGTCAGCCGCGGTGCCGGCACAATGCGCGTGCTCTGGCTAGTGCTGGTCGAGGAGTGGCTGCTCTTCATTCTGGGCGTGCCCTTGGGTCTAGGGCTCGGAATGCTGATCGCCCGCGGTATGGGTTACACTGACAGTTTACTCTACATCACGTTGCGCGAACACATGCCCGTTTCTCTTCAGGGTGTTGATGTCT
>VYDA01000680.1:7068-11027 GCA_009843665.1 Caldilineaceae bacterium SB0675_bin_29
CTGCGGCACGCGCCAGTATCGTCGAATACGAGACCGCCTACGCCCGCCCCGACAAGGGCCCCCTCTGGCGTCGCGCCTATCTGGATTTCCTCCTCATCATTCCAACCGTTTACGCCTACCAGCAGCTCGGCCAGCAGGAAGCATTTGCACTTCTGGCCCAGGAGGACGCCTCCGAACTGTACAGCGACCCGCTACTCGTCCTCGCGCCGGCTCTCGTAATTCTGACCGCGTCGCTACTGATTATGCGTTTCTTCTCACCAATCATGAACCTGCTCGACAAGCTGGCAGGCCTGTTGCCGGGCACGGCCTTCCACCTCGCCCTGCGCCAGTTGGGTCGACAAGGACACAGCTACCTGAATCCCCTCCTGCTTGTGATTATCTGTCTTGGCCTCGGAATCTACACACACTCTCTCGCCAAAAGCATGGATGAGTGGCTCGTTGATCGCATAAAATACCAGGCCGGCGGAGACTTCCGCTTCCTGCCCGTTACCATTTCTGAAGGAGAGACTGCAGGGGACTGGACCCTTGAGCCCGCCTGGTTTCTCGAGAGGTTCGATGCCGACCGCGCCATTCGCGTAGGCAACTACGGCATGCGTATCGAAGGGCTCTCCACACCCCGCGGGTCCAGAAAACGAATGGTGGGTGTGGACCGGGCTGAATTCGCCTCCGTCTCCTGGTTCCGCTCCGACTTCGCCGACGACTCGCTCGGCGGACTGATGAATCGGCTCGCCGCCGCCCCCGAAGCAGTGCTGGTCTCGCGCACGTTCCTGACAGAACAGCTGCTGCGCGTCGGCGACCGCCTGGACTTGTGGGTGATTCTGGAACCCGGCGTCAGTATGCGCACCGATTTCGTCATCAGCGGCGTCTACGACTACTTCCCTACTGTCGAGCAGGAAGAGATCGTTGTCATCGCCAATCTGGACTATCTGCACCTGATCGGCGGTGCCATCTATCCTTACGAGGTCTGGCTGAGTTCTCCGGACAACAACAGAGGGGAAGAGGTGCGCCGATCACTGCGCATCGGCGGCATCGAAACGCTGCGCTGGCACGATGTGGTCGGTTCACTAACCGAGGAAAAGGCGAAGCTGGAGCGGGTCGGGGTATTTGGCGCACTCACCGTTGGCTTCCTGGCCGCGGCGCTCATGGCTGTCATGGCCTTCCTCATGCACAGTTACGCCTCGCTGCGCGAGCGCTTCTACCAGTTCGGTGTTCTCCGGGCAATCGGCGCGCTCCGCCGCCAACTGATCGTCCAACTCGCCGTGGAATACGTTGTACTTGTGGCATACGGGACTGCCGCCGGCGCAGTGATCGGTGTTTGGGTCTCCGTCCTCTTCACGCCATTCTTCCGCAGCGCAGCCGACTCCAAGGCCATCTTGCCGCCGATGCTGCCCGTCATCGCCGAAGCCGAAATCACACAGCTCACCCTCATCTTCATCGCCGTGATGGTATTCGTCATCGTCGCTGCTACCGCACAGGCAACCCAGCGCCGTATATTCGAAGTTATGCGCGTCGGCCAGGCCTGAATTAGAGAAGAAAAAAAGAGGGGTGAGGAGCGCGAACACTACCTCGTTCGCGCTCCTCCATTTAAGCTATGGCCGGCTGCCGTTACTTCCATTCGGCTGCTCGTTGAACAGCTCCTTCACGCCGCCCAGCGCGCCCAGCACACCGGTCGCCTCGTATGGCAGAAAGATCTTGGAAGCCTCCCCCTCTGACATCACCTTCAGGGCCTCCAGATACTGGATGGCGATCAGCCTGTCGTCCGGCTCCGCATCCTTAATCGCGTTGAACACCGTCGTAATCGCGTTGCCCTGGCCCGTGGCCTCCACCTCCAGCTTGTACCGCTCAGCATCGGCCACCCGTTTCACCGCCTCGGCTTCGCCTTCTGCCTTCAGGATCTGGGCCTGACGGTCGCCGTCCGCGTCCAGAATGGCGGCCCGCTTCTCCCGCTCGGCCTTCATCTGTCGGTGCATCGCCTCGGTGACGTCCGCCGGCGGGTCAATCCGCTTGATCTCTACCCGCACCACCCGTACGCCCCACTTGTCAGTGGCGTCGTCCAGCACCTCGCGCAGCTTGGCGTTGATGTGATCGCGGCTCGTCAGGGCCGCATCCAGCTCCATCTCGCCGACCACGTTACGTAGGTTGGTCTGCGCCAGCTTGGTGGCCGCGCTATAGAAATCGGCCACATTGTAGACCAGCTTGACCGGGTCCGTCGCCTCAAAGTAGACGATCGCATCCACGGTGACCACGACATTGTCCTTCGTGATCACCTCCTGCGGCGGCACGTCTACCACCTGCTCCCGCATGTCCACCTTCTGAATAGCGTCGACGAAGGGCACGATGATAGTAAGACCCGGCTGCACTGTGCGCTGGTAGCGGCCCAAGCGCTCGATGACGCCTTTCTGATATGGCTGAACAATGCGGATGCTTGCAAATGCAACGACAATCACGAATATGGCGATAATCGCCAGAAGTAGAATCGGCCCCAGTGTTGCAATCATTTCGCTTCTCCTTTACTATGCGTACTATGCGACTCTCCTATGAGGCAGACTCGACCTGCCCGTCTGAATCCCCGCTCTCTTCATCCGTTGACTGAACCTGCAGACGTACACCGTCTACGCCCACCACCTTCACGACCTCGCCCACCTCCAACGGCACGTTCTCCATCGACTCGGCGCGCCATCTCTCGCTCTCTACCCGTACCATACCAGTACCCTCTAGCGGGTCAACTGTCTGTAAGACGACCCCCCACTTGCCGATCATCCGGTTGCCCGCAATTGGCTGCACACCGGGCCGCGAAATGCGGTCGGCGAACGGCCGCGCCAACACCACGGCAGCTATCGTAACCACGATGAAGACGACGATCTGCCATGCCAGGCCTGCGCCCAAAAAGGCCACCAGTGCCGCGCCCAGCGCACCGATGCCAAAACAGAGCAGCACGAACCCGGCGGTGAAAATCTCGAACAAAAAGAACAATACGGCTAGGACTATCCAGCCCCAACGCACCAACTCATCAATGTTTTCGGTGAACACGGTTTCCTCCAGTAGTCCTGAGGAAGGGAAATCAATACTGTCACCCCGCAGAGAACCGGTCCTGACTTTTGCGGAGCGCCGTCACGTCCATTCGGGCCGCTTAATCTGATTTATAACCTCGCCATCAGTATACGTGAACTATATGCCGTTTCCTAACAACAAGCTGACATCCAGCAGACGCAAAGCTGACTTCCTTTAGGCGCGCAAAAAAACCGGGCAAGCACCATTGCTTGCCCGGCTTCTGGGAGTCAAAACCGGTTGGAAAAATGAGGGCGAAAGAAGGATGAATGCCCTCCTTTTCCATCCCTCTTTCGCCCAGCGGCTAAATCCAGTTCTGGTCCTGCAGGAAACTCGTCAATCCGGGGATCGAGAACCGTTTGCCCTGATAAGCTTGAAAACCGTAGTACGCCAGGGCCAGGAAACCCATCAACACCAGTAGCGGCATCAGACAGGCTACAACAAGCCCTGTGACCAACCACCCAATGATCGGCACCACTGCCACGATAGTCAAACTGACACCCAGGAGCAATCCAAACAAAATGAAGGTCGTCGAGAGCGCCAGACTCTGGATGGCATGGAATCGTTGGAACGGGCGTTTCTTGCTGCTTGCACTCAACAAAACTATGGCTGGCATCACCAGCGGTATTAGAAACTGCGTCACGTAACACAGCATCGCGATTAACCGGTCGTCGCTGTCAGCCGTTACATCGATGGCCGCACTGTGCATGAACTCCCCGCGTCGCAGAGCACTGGCTGCCGCGCCGGCCTGCGTGCGCGCCGAGTCCGCAAACTGTTCGGCTGGAGATGGTTCGGGGCCCTCGACATAACCGGCATCGTCGGGCCCATTAGTGTGGGGGATGCACGTCTCTTCTGGTTCCCCTATCGAACCTGTTTCGAACGTCGAATCAGACGAATCCGGATTCGTCTCT
>VYDA01000680.1:11037-11993 GCA_009843665.1 Caldilineaceae bacterium SB0675_bin_29
TGCCCTATCGAGCCATCCGTTCCTGCCGCCGGTCCCGCTGAAACCTCTTGATCTTTCACGACATCCAGACATCGAGGGAATCGATGTTTTCTTCTGCAGACGCCGCACCGGATGCCAAATCCGTCAAGCAATCTTTTCACTGTCTGCATGCCGTTATATCAACTTTACGCAGGTTCCCCCCGAAAGTTTCCAAACGGCCCCGCAGAATGTGCTACAATAGCCCCTATGGTCCCTCAGCCGGCAACGCCCCACACCGCAAGCGTCGAAACCGTCCGCATCGTTTTCATGGGCACGCCCGACTTCGCCTTACCCTCACTCTCAGTCTTGCACGGTGCGTCCCCTCAGACTGATTGGCAGGTTGTCGGCGTTGTCACACAGCCCGATAGACGGGCCGGCCGCGGTAAAAAGCTGGTCGCCGGGCCCGTGAAAAGATTCGCCCTGGAACAGTCCCTTCCCGTGATCCAACCGAAGAGCTTCCGGCAGAGAGACGCCCGGCCCACAACTGATCAACCGGATCCCCTCGCATGGCTGCGCATGCTATCCCCGGATCTGATAGTCGTCGCCGCTTTTGGACAGATTCTTCCGCCAAGCGTGTTAAACATCCCGACCTATGGCTGTCTGAATGTGCATGCAAGTCTCCTTCCCGCCTACCGCGGCGCATCCCCCATTACCGCAGCACTTCTCGATGGCCTGACCGAAACTGGCGTTACCATCATGCTGATGGACGCCGGTATGGATACCGGGCCCGTTCTCACCCAGTCTGCCCTGCCCGTCCTCGCCGGCGACACCACCGTCTCCCTCAGCCATCGGCTGGCGGCTCTCGGCGCAGACCTGCTCGCCGAGACGATTCCCAGCTGGCTGGACGGGAACACCGCCCTCGTCGCGCAGGCCGAACTGCCCGGCGAGCCCTCCGTCTGCCCGCTGGTCAAAAAACAGGACGGCCACATCGACTGGAC
>VYDA01000679.1 GCA_009843665.1 Caldilineaceae bacterium SB0675_bin_29
TGCGGGAATGCGATGGGGTTCGGTCGTTGCAAGGACGAAACGGGCGTAGGGGGGAGGCTCCTCCAGCGTTTTGAGCAGTGCGTTGAATGCGCTGGCGCTGAGCATGTGGACTTCGTCGATGATGTAGATTTTGTAGCGTGACTCGCTAGGCTGAAAGCCGACCTTTTCGCGCAGTTCGCGGACGTCGTCGACACTGTTGTTGCTGGCAGCGTCGATTTCGATGAGGTCCAGCATCCGGCCCTGGTTGATGGCGATACAGTGGTCGCAGCGGTTGCAGGGACGATTCTCTTCGTCCATACAGTTGAGGGCTTTGGCAAGGATTCTGGCGGTGGAGGTCTTGCCAGTGCCGCGCGGGCCGGCGAACAAGTAGGCGTGGGCCACCCGTCCTTCGCGCAGAGCATTCAGGAGGGTGGTCGTAACGTGTTCCTGTCCTACAACCTGGTCGAAAGTCTGGCTGCGCCACTTGCGGTACAGCGCCTGTGCCATCTGTCTCGCTCCCACAGGGCGACGAAGCTGAGAAAGTTTCGCGCCCCCTAAAACGCTTTCCTACATGCCAAATCAGTCTACCATCGGGCAAGACCTGAAGCAAACGGTTAGGCGTTTTTCCGGGTGCATCTCATTTGGGGTTGAGAAAGCTGAGGTGAGGGTTTCATGCCGGCGGTGTGGGCAAGTTCGCCCTGATATTGTGATGCGTCTGTTTTTGCACGTGGTATACTTTCACTATGAGCAATAAGGTAATTCATTCGCTTCGGGACAGGCGCCTCGTGGAAGAGGCGGTCGCCGGACTGGCCGATACGACATCTGAGGCGGAACTGGCACGAGAAGTGCGGAGGATCGCAGACGGTTACGCGCCTGAGCTGGTGCTCGCGGCAGTTCGCAGACATTTGGGCACCGGCAGCAGCCAGTTACGGGGCGGCCTGGGCCGATTGTCAGAATTGATGGTTGGACCGGAGACCTCTGCGATGCTGCGAAAGGAGGCCGGTCGACGCGAGAATTCCACTCAGATTCGAATGAACGCGGCAATGATTCTGGAGAAGTTCCTTCAGGTCGAGGTGCCGGCGGGCCTGATGGGAGATTTGAGGGATCCGAATCTGATAGTGATGCAGAGCCTTCAGGAGGCGGTAGAGGAGGCACGATCCAACCGGCAGGTGTTGATGGAATATGTGCGACAGATGCGCCAGGAGAGTCAGGAAGTTGCCTACCTGGTATTGGAACTGACCGGCCAACTCGCTGAGGCGGATCAGCCGGAGCTGCTGCGGCTGATCGCCTACGATTCCCGGAGAGGTGTCACGGAAACCGCCTTGGACCGTCTGAGCTCGCTGCGCGGGCCGGCCGTCGGGAGGCGGAGCGCGCTGGCTCTGCACACGCTCCAGGCCACTCTGCGACCGGACCTGGCGCAGGCTGCGGGACGAAACTTACGCAAGCTGCAGCTTGCCGGCGTCAACTGGGAACTAAGACGGTCAGACGACTGGTGGGCGCTGCTTTCAACCAGTGACTTGCAGGGGACACAGCATCTTTGGTTCCTGGAAAACGGAACCGATGATGACGGCCGCCTGGTCGGGCTACGCATCAATGGAGCGCTAGGGGTACTCGGCGCATTTGGAAGCGAAAGTGTAGACCGGCGGCATCTTCCATCCAGGCGGAAAGTAGGCGAGTCACTGTCAATCTCCACTGCGCCCGGAGAAAGTACCGTTTTCGTTACCGTTCCGTACAGCTATGCACGGCATTGCCTGCAGCGGGCTCTGGAGGGCCACTGGGGAGGGCAGGCTGAGCGCGCATTGCCGGAAGAGTTCACACTTTTCTGCCCATTCGTGATTCAGTGCGATGCGGGCCAGATTTCCGAAGAGCTTTCGTCCCTGCTTGCGTCTGGGCCGGATCTGTGGAAAGAGGGACGGGAAGCGCTGTCGACAGTCACGGCCGCATTGCTGGAACATCCGGCAATGGCAGGATGGATTCTGCAGATGGGGACGTCGGAGGGGGACACTGGGGAGAATCAGAGGAAGTCGCCGGGTCGCGAGATGGTTGGTGCCGGATTGCAAAGTCTGGCCGGTCTGCCGTTGGAGGAGTTGGGCAGGCTGGCGGCTTCGGGTGTGACAAAAGAGGTTCCGCGAGAGCTGGCCGAGCAGATGCGCCAGGGACTGCTGACCCAGGCGGGGTGGCTGCATTGCGCCGGCGACCAGAAATCGGCGCGCCACGCAGTATGCGTTGCCGAAAGCCTGCTCAACGAGGACTTGCACAGCCATCCACTACTCTTGCAGATGATTGGGCTCGGAATTCTTCATCCTTTGAGGAAGGGGAGCGCGCCTTCAAGATCGAAGTTAGAATAGCCGGAAGGCGTGCCCTTCTCAAGTGCGGTTAGACTTGAGTCATAGGGTCGCCATGGAAGTTTTAGCGAATAGCGTCATACGCTTCATACAGATTTTGCACAACGGCGGAAAATGTGTATCTTATAAAGCGTAGAGAGTTGCAAATTACGGACTGTACAGTACACATCTACTCTTGCCAGGATTAGAGAAATAGTTTTTCACCTGGAAAGATACCCTTCTCCACGGTTTTGCTGGGTAAAGAGTTCGCTTTGATTGAGGAGGCAGAATCTCTGGGCATTTGAGCCACTTTTGCGGTGACCCCAGAGAGGACAGCAATTATAGGCAGCGTAAGGTATTCGCGAAAAGTACGACTTAAAGCCCCGTAGCGTAGTTGACTTTTTGGCCTGCCTGGTGTGAACAGAACAGCAATGATGCTGGCACTTACAAATCCATCGGGAACCACAGCCAAACAAACAGCGCCAAGTTGGGGTTGCGTGCACCGCGTTTCCCTTTCCTCCCCTCCGGAAAACAGCAAGGATTTTCCTGCGCCCCGGGCACCCGGACGACACAATCGATCGCAGTCAGCGCTCATGCGGAAAACGGCGTGTGCCGTTGTGCCATTCTTCCACAGATGCTCTGCCATGTTTTCCGCGATCTGCTCCAAAGTGAAGCGGGGCAGGGGACTCTTTCCTATGGAGAGGATTACGTTCGGTATTCTTGGAACTTACGGTGAATTGACGCGAATAGCGGAAGTGTGCTGGAAGGGCAGAAGGGTGAGAGAAAGAGGTTGCTGCATTTTGGCCGAAGGACAATTGGCTACATGCTTGAGTTTTTGCTATCGATGGAGTGCTTCCTGAATTGCTTCCGGAGCAGGAAAGGCCAGGGATAGCAAGAACAGATCTTGCCATCCTACCTGAGATTGGTTGGAAATGGTTTTTGCATTCCTGATGACGGTCGAGCGTCGTTGGTACTAGACGTACTGCCAGTCTAAAAATGTGGCCTGTCAGTCTTTAAGATTCCGTCGGGTATTTCCAAAGGAGAACCGTGGGTGACGGTTGTTGAAAGGGCCTTCTTAAGTAAAATAAACAATTTACCCAGCACGTGTGTGTTCCGCGGGCATGCAGACAGCAGTTGGAAGCTACATTCTGCAGCTACGCGTCGACTGATCGACTTTTTCGATAATGATGAGAGCATAATTGAGAAGGCGATCTTCTCCGATATGCACTGGGTCTATCATCGATCTGTTCTGTTGGAACCTGCGAGAAATAATGGCTTCGGAAACGCAAACGGCCAGATGATTCCTGACATTCAGCTTCTGGCCAGATTGCACGGTTTCGGAGCCGCTACGGGTTTCCTCGACTTCTCGCTGGATCCTTTGGCGGCATTAGGGTATGCATGTGAAGGGGATGAATGTGACGGGAGCGTGTTTGTCCTGGACCTGGCCAGTGATTCTGGTTTTCGGCAGATTTCCGTTGATGGGGCAGAACAGAGTGTTGAAGAGATTTTCAGATGGTCTGACATGCGAAGCGAGAGCCTCTGTTTTGAGATACCAACACAGGGGAAGAACGCCACCGGTGAATCGGTAAGTGACGGAATAAGCGTTCAAGCGTGGCCATTGCTTCCTGCAGGCGCAGTCCGCAAAATTGTCATTGCAGCATCTGACAAGCCTGAGATCCGACAAGAACTCGAAGACAGGTATGGTTATCGCAAACCTGCGCTCTTCGCCGACTTGCAGCGGTTCTCTGTTGTGAATAGTCCAAGACTACCTTTACCACAGATAGAAGACCCTGAATTCAGTCTGCTGTTGGGCAACCAGTGCTATCTCCAGGGTGATTATACTGGCGCAGTAACCCATTACGGTGAAAGTATTGAGCTTGCTCCGTACTCTGAAATTGGATACTTTTATTTTGTTCGAGGTAATGCCAAAGCAGCAGACGGGGACTTTCAAGGCGCTCTCCTGGATTACAGTTCAGGCATTCACTGTGAAGAAGAGCTGGCAAGGGATCGTGAAAGAAACCCTGAAGGCATCACCAACGGATTCCGTCTCTGGCGACTCTACTACAACCGCGGGAACGCAAGGGCAGAATTAGAAGACCTTATTGGCGCGCTGAGTGACTACGAAGAAGCAATTCGTATAAGCTTTCAAGATGGTGAAAGGGAGTCCTCGCATTTCACAAATAGAGGAAATGTAAATTTCTTACTGAACAGATACGGCGATGCCATCTCTGACTATGATCAGGCGATTGAGGTAGGTGACCCTTTCGCGCGGTTCAGCAAGGGAAACATGCTTGTGATTCTAGGCCGCTTTGACGAAGCCCTTCAGTGTTATGATGGAGCGATACGGGAGGGGGATGACAGATCCGGAGTAATATGCAATCGAAACGGGGTAGCGGCGATTCTGAACAGGATAGGTGGGGACGGCTACGTAGTCAGCGCTCCGCGGTACAAAGACTCTACGAGAAGGCTGATAGTGGAAGTATCTCTAAGAGCCGACCCTGATAACAGGTATACGGAGTTCTTCAATTTCCATGGTATGAAAGGCAATATCGGCAATGCTGCGGGCCAGCATTTGCCGGGAGGCAAAGGCTATCGCGGCAGAGCTGGATTTGTCGTCGTGGTAAAGGGAGAGGAATGGTAGTCTATTGTGCGCAAAAGTTGAGTAGGCGCTTTAGTGCGTATTTCGACAATACTTATTGCGTGGGGACAGGCAAGACGGCCGCGACTTCACGGCGTAAACGACGGGGAAAGTTATGATGTTACGAGAGATTCACATTGGTGCCGGATGAGACTTGGATACCCTAACTCCAGAAGCATGATTTTTGCAGCAGCTTTTGGGCAACCTGTGTTTCCGATACCGGTTGCCCGGCCTGGAGGCTGAACGCATCTTGAAATGAGAGTCAAACTGATCTTAAAGTCTACTCTTGTCTTTGTGGCGGCGATGGCAATCGCGGCGGCTGCCGTTTTGACAGCTACAACGGTGGTATCGGCGCAAGCCCCGACGGGACAGCAGGGCAGCAGTTCAGAGGACGGCTCAGTAGTCGATACGGCCACGGAGGTCGAGATTCAGCGCCGCTTCAACGAACTCCGGCGCGAGATTCTGGACGACCGTGCCGACTCAATTGGTTGGTGGCTGTCGGGCATCGCTCTCCTGCTCGCCGTATTGGTTCTATTCGTTGGGCTGGCTGCATATTTTGCCTTCAGGAGATTGCGGGATATTGAGGAGGCGGTGCGGCGCAGCGTCGAACAGGCACGCGTACATGCAGAAGAGGCAGCCAGACTTGCCGAGGAGATTCGAGGCTACGGAGGCGAGGCGGACGAGGCGTTGCGCAGCATAGACGGTACGGAACTGGCACTTGCGCGATCACAGATCGGCGAGGAGTTCAGTCGAGTTCCCGGCAGGGCCGGCGCGACTGCCATTGCGGAGGCCCGCCAGTTGGAAGGAGAGGGCAGGCTTGACGAATCGATCGAGAGATGGAAGCACATCGCCAGTGTTGCTGAAGGGAGCAATGATGAACTGGCAGCGCTGGCCTTCCGGTCGATTGGTGATCTGTCGGAACGGCTGAGCAGGAGCAACAGATGATTGCCAACCGACAGGGGCGTGCGTACTTCCTGCCCGACGGCGGGTTGGATGAGGCAGCCGTTTCTCAGTCACGGGAGGCGCTTGCCGCGTACTCGCAAGCGGTTCGATTGAGACCGGACTACGCGGAGGCCTACAATAACCGCGGCAATGTGAATAGCAACCTGGGTCAGTACGAGGAGGCGGTTGCAGATTACGACAGGGCAGTGCACCTGAGACCTGATCTGGCCGACGCCTATGTCAATCGCGCCAATGCCAAGGCCGCGTTACGGCAATTGCAGGATGCCATAGTCGACCTTGGGACGGCGATCAGTTTCAACCCAGACAATGTAATTGCATTCTTGAATCGGGGCCTTCTCCTGGCCGAGTTGGGCCAGTTTGAGGATGCTATAGCGGATCTGGACGAGGCTGTTCGTCTTGAGCCCGAATTTGAAAGAGCCTACCTTGTTCGAGGAAGCGTCAAGTCGGCGCTCAGTCGGAGCCAGGAGGCAATTTCCGACTACGACAGGGCAATCGGCCTGAATCCAGAAAATTCCGAGGCATACAACAGCCGAGGACTGCTTCAGGTCTAACTGGGCCGATATGAGGCGGCAGTCGCCGACTATGCCCTTGCGATCCGGATGCGGCCGGGGTACGCGGCGGCGTACAACAATCGGGGGGTGGCGCAGGCGAAGCTGGGACGACTGGGCGCGGCTGTGGACGACTATGATGAAGCCGTACGGCTGCAGCCTGAGATTGCCGAGCCCTATTTCAATCGAGGGAATGCGAAGGAGCGCCGAGGCGAGTTAGAGGAGGCCATCGCCGACTACGATCAAGTGATCCTCAGGCGGCCCGATGATATCGAGGCGTACCGAAATCGGGCTGTAGCGAAGGCGGAATTGGGGCGAACTGAGGAGGCGAGGTCGGATGTCGACAGGGCGCTGGCGATTGTCGCGGGACGACGATGAACCTGAGCTTATCCTGGCTGGTCACGGTAGGGCGGGTCCAAATTGTCCCGGCAGGGCCGGGCGCCACTCAAGGCAGAGGCGGTCCCGAATGGTCAGATGACCGTTAGCGGAGGATGCCATTCATGTTGCTCGAAACCGGGGGCGCGGCGATCTGAGGCTCAGGATTGGGCCGTTGACCTTGTCCAGTTTTTGACCATGTAGAGGGGAGGACCTTCCCAACTCAGAAAATACCCAGCTCGTCTTTGGCGTCCTCGGACATCATGTCGGGACTCCAGAAAGGGGTCCAGACCAGGTGGACGTTGACTTCGTTGACGCTGGGGAAGGCGTTGTGGGCTGTGCGCTGGACGTCGCTGATGATCTGCGGGCCAACCGGGCAACCGGGGCTGGTCAGCGTCATGGTCACGTCGATGTTGTCTTCGTCGGTCACTTCGATATCGTAGACCAGGCCGAGGTCGACGATATTCATCATCAGTTCGGGATCCTTCACATGGGTCCTGATTTCGGCTCGAACCTCATCGGGCGTGGGTAGTGTCTTATCGGTCATCGCTTCTTTCTCCTCAGAAGGGCTTTTCCACGTAGATGTCGCCATCTTCAACCTGAACCTCGTAGGATGGGGTTGGCTCGAATGCGGGCATGCTGAGTGCCTCGCCGGTGCGGATGTCGAAGCGGGCGCCGTGGCGGGGGCACTCGACCTGGCCGCCATCCAGGATTTGGCCTTCGACGAGCGGGCCACCGTCGTGCGTGCAGACATCCTCGATGGCGTAAAATTCGCCGTCCAGATTGAAGACGGCGATGCGGATTCCGTCCAGTTCCACCAGCAGACTTTCGCCTGGCGGGAGGTCTTCTTTCGCGGCAACTCTTTCAAAGTCTTCCATATGCACAGATTACCTCGGTGCGTGAACTATTTGGGCCACTCGGTCAGTCCGTACAGGCCTGCTTTGAGCGCTTTCAGAGGCAAGAGTGCGCATTTGAGGCGTACGGGCCCGATCTCGATTCCGAGCAGGTCGAGGACCTCCTCCTTGCCCCATTCTTTGAGTTCGGTCACCGGCATGCCGATGATCTCTTCCATCATCATTGACGCGCTGGCCTGGCTGATGGCGCATCCCCGGCCTTCAAAGGCGGCATCGGCTACGACGTCATCTGCGATCTTCAGGTGGACGGTTATCTCGTCGCCGCAGAAGGGGTTCAATTCGTGACGGTGGACATCGGCGTCCTCCAGCTTGCCCTTATGCCGGGGGTGCTTGTAATGGTCAATGATGGCTTCTCGAAACAGGTCCATGATGCCGGAGAATTGACCTATACGAAAGGCAAAGGGCGGTAACTGCCCCTTGCCTTATTTTGATAGGCAGCTTCAGATTGAAGTAGGGACCGAACGGCAGAGACGCGGCTTCTATCTCTCGATGGGCAGGCCGACGGCATTGCCCCATTCGGTCCAGGAACCGTCGTAGTTGCGGACGGTGTCGTAGCCGAGCAGATAGGTCAGTACGAACCAAGTGTGGCTGCTGCGTTCACCGATGCGGCAGTAGGCCACGATGTTGTCGCTGCCGCTCAGCCCCTGCTCTTCCTCATAGATGGCGCGCAGGTCGCCGGCGTTCTTGAAGGTGCCGTCGTCGTTGGCAGCGCGTGCCCAAGGTACGTTGTGGGCGCCGGCGATGTGTCCGCCGCGCAGTGAACCCTCCTGAGGATAGTCTGCCATGTGAAGCAGCTCACCGCTGTATTCAGCTGGGCTGCGTACGTCGACGAGAGGCAGTCCGGCCTGCTGGTGAGACAATACCTCGTCGCGCATTGCGCGGATGGCGGCGTCGTTGCGTGCAGGCGCGCTGTAGGAGGCGGCTGGATAAGAGGGCGCATCGGTCGTCAGTTCCCTGCCCTCGTCGGCCCACTTCTGACGGCCGCCGTCCATGACTTTTGCGTTGGTGTGCCCGAACAGCTGGAAGACCCAGCAGGCCTAGGTTGCCCCCCAGTTGCTTTTGTCGCCGTAGAAGACGACGGTCGTATCGTTTGAGATTCCGAGCTGCTCCCTCAGCGCCTGGAACTGCTGCTGGCCCACGTAGTCGCGCACGACTGCGTCGTTCAGGTCTTCCTGCCAGTCAATCTTCTGTGCGCCGGGGATGTGGCCCGTGTCATAAAGCAGGACGTCTTCGTTTGATTCGAGCAGGCGGATGTTGTCGTCGTTCAGATGAGCGGCGACCCACTCAGTGCTGACCAACACGTCGGGATTGGCATAGCCTTTGTCTGCCATAGCATTCCTCCAAGATTGGATGTATGAGATTACCTACTAATCTTGCGACTGATTACCGTTTCCAACTTGCGCATGACGGCTTCGACGGGAACGCGATCGAGCACGCCCTGGAGAAAGCCCTGCACTATCATTCTTTCGGCCTGCGGTCTGGTGAGGCCGCGGGCCATGAGGTAGAAGACGTACTCGTCCTCGACCTGTGCGGCGGTGGCTGCGTGGGTACAGCGGACGTCGTCGGCCTCGATTTCGAGCCCGGGAATGCTGTCGGCGCGGGCGCTTCTGTCCAGGATGAGGTTTCCATTGCGTTGGAAGGCGTCGGTTTTCTGCGCGCCGGGCAGCACTTTGATTATACCCATATAAACGCTGCGGGCACGATGCTTGAGAGCGCCGTTGAAAAGGAGGTCGCTGTAGCAGTTGGCTACGCGGTGCAGTTGCAAGGTCTGATGGTCGATATGCTGGCGCCGGGTAGGGAAGTAGAGACCCAGCAGCTCGCCGTGTCCTCCTTCGCCTTGCAGGTCCAGGTCGAGGAAGGCCTTGGTGAGGCGGCTGCCCCAACTGACCTGGATCCAGCGCAAGTCGGTGTCTTTGCCCATGACTGCCCGGCCGGTGAGGAAGTTCCAGGCGGTATGCTTGAAGTCCTGCAGATTCATGTAGCGGACCTGGGCGTTGTCCTTGAGGATAAGCTCGACGACGGAGGCCTGCAAGGCGTTTTCGGCGCCCATGAGGTCATCGACAAGGGTCACTTCGGCTCCTTCTTCGGCCACGAGAAGGGTGTGGTGATAGCCGCCGACGCGTTCGCCCTGGAAGAGGACCGCATGCAGAGGAAGTTCAACCTTCGTGTTGCGGGGGACGAAGATGAAGGAGCCGGTATCCCACAGCGCGGCGTGCAGCGCTGTGAATTTGTTGGCGTCCGGGGTCACAGCTTCGGTCATGAAGTACTTTTGCACCAGTTCAGGGAACTGTTGAACGGCCGTTTGCAGGTCCGTAAAGAAGACGCACTTCTCTTTCAGCTCTTCGATTTCCTCGCTGTACAGAACACCTCCGTCGCGATAGATCAGGCAGGCTGAGGACTCCATCTCCTCAAGGGCGGTAAGGAGGTCCGGCTCAAGGGCATCACGTTCAACTGTCCCGTCGGGGACGGCGAAAGGTGTAAAGTTTTCCAATTTGAAGCCGGTGAGGCGGGTGCGGCGCCAGGCTTCATCGGTAGGCTTGGGCCATGGCAGGCTTTCGAAGGTCTGCCAGGCTCGCAAGCGGAAGTCCAGCATCCATCTGGGTTCGTTCTTTGCAGCCGACGCCTGACGCACGGATTCCTGGGAGAAGCCGGCGGTTGCGTCGAAGATTTCCTGTGGTTCCTTTAGTAGTACAGTCACAATCAGTTGCCTCGTTACGGGAAAACGGGAGACAGTTCGTCTTTTACTGCTTCCCGGTGCGCAATGCGCAGTTCGAGTCGCCTTTCGCCCCTGTTAGGGGCGGATTCGTGCGGCAGGCGAGCTAACCGATGCTGCCCTCCATCTGCAGTTGGATGAGGCGGTTCATTTCGACTGCGTACTCCATGGGCAGTTCTTTGACGAGGGGCTCGATGAAGCCGCCCACGATCATGGCGGCGGCCTCGTCCTCGTCAATGCCGCGGCTCATCAGATAGAAGAGCTGTTCTTCTCCGATTTTGCTAACCGATGCTTCGTGTCCGATGCTGACATCGTCCTCGTCGATTTCAATGTAAGGGTAGGTGTCAGAGCGGCTGTCGGCGTCCAGCAGGAGGGCATCGCAGACGACGTTGCTGCGGCTGTGTTGTGCGCCCCTGGCCACTTTGAGGAGGCCGCGATAGCTGGCGCGGCCGCCATCCTTGCTGATCGACTTCGAGACGATTTTGGAACTGGTGTTGGGGGCGGCATGAACGACCTTACCGCCGGCGTCCTGGTGCTGTCCGTTGCCGGCGAAGGCGATGGACAGGATTTCGCCGTGGGCCTGGGGGCCCATCATGTAGACGGCGGGGTACTTCATTGTCACCTTGCTGCCGAGGTTGCCGTCGATCCACTCCATGGTGGCGTCTTCGTAGGCCATTGCGCGCTTGGTGACAAGGTTGTAGACGTCAGTGCGCCAGTTCTGGATGGTTGTGTAGCGGCAGCGTCCGCCCTTTTTGACGATGATTTCGACGACGGCGCTGTGGAGGCTGTCGCTTGAGTAGATGGGCGCGGTGCAGCCTTCCACGTAGTGGACGCTGGCTCCCTCTTCGACAACGATAAGGGTGCGTTCGAACTGTCCCATGTTCTCGGCATTGATGCGGAAGTAGGCCTGCAAAGGAATATCCACGTGTACGCCGGCGGGGACATAGACGAAGCTGCCGCCGCTCCAGACTGCGCTATTCAGCGCAGCGAACTTGTTGTCGGCTGCCGGGATGACGGTGGCGAAGTACTCCTTGACGATATCTTCGTGGTCACGGAGGCCACTGTCCATGTCGAGGAAGACAACGCCGAGCTTTTCCCACTCCTCCTTCAGGCTGTGGTAGACGACCTCAGACTCGTACTGGGCGCCGACGCCAGCGAGGAATCTGCGTTCCGCTTCGGGGATGCCGAGGCGGTCGAAGGTACGTTTGATGTCCTCGGGCACGTCGTCCCAGCTCTTGCCCTGCTTTTCGGCGGGGCGCAGATAGTAGTAGATGTCGTCAAAGTCGATGCCGCTCAGGTCGGCGCCCCAGGTCGGCATCGTCTTGGAGAAGAAGATGTCGAGTGCGTCGTGCCGAAACCTGCGCATCCAGTCGGGCTCATTTTTGATGTCTGAAATC
>VYDA01000601.1:0-9789 GCA_009843665.1 Caldilineaceae bacterium SB0675_bin_29
AAGGGAGGGCCGAATAGGCCCGACCGCCCAACTGCAGTGGTTAGTGGTTAGTGGTCAGTGGTCAGAGACTGCGCTATCCTTGCCTCAGAGCTGCTCGTGGAACGGCTGTGGCTCCGCAGCTACACGAGGTATGCGAAAGTTCGCCCCTAATTTGGACTGCACCGGCGAATCTCTATGTTTTGACATGGGGCGATTGTGGTGCTATAGTGCCGCCCAATCACATCGCTGAACAATTCGTCCCTGACTGATTCGCTACTTTTGAACTGAGAACTCGGCCCCCTCTGTGCACTGGGCCATTGTTCACTTGTACTTCAGTGGACCAGTTTAGTCGAATACGGATTCAATCCTACCTTTTTCTCATAAATCAGCACGTTCAAGGAGGAGACGTAGATGATGTCGACACACAAGATCCCCAAGGTGTGGATCGTTCTGATGGCGCTGATGGCGATGGTCCTTGCCGTCTCGGCCTGTGCGGCGCCGGCAGCAGCGCCGGCGGCCGATTCGGGAGAGATGGCCGACAGCGGTGACGAGATGATGGAAGAGAAGCACTTCCGTGCGACGATTCCGTTCTTTGCGCAGGACTGGTCTCCGCTGCGGGGCGGCGGCTGGAACATGCACTACCTGGCATTCTGGAACGCGGGACCCATGTACATTGATGAGCATGGCGAACTGCATCCTTATGTCTTCAACGAGTGGACGCCCAACGAGGACATGACGCAGTGGACGTTCAAGATCGACCCGGATGCGGTCTATTCGGACGGCAGTGCGATCACGGCGCAGGATGTTGTGGCGACGTGGAATCTGATCGCTCATCCCGCGACCACGCACCAGCGCGTGACGTTGTTCCTCACGGGCGTAGTTGGCTTTGAGGACGTGTTCAACGGCGAGGCGATGACGATGCCCGGTGTGGTCGCACTGGACGACAGCACCGTACAGGTAACGCTTGAGGGTTCCGACCCGCTGTTTCACAAGAAGATTGCGACCAACCTGATAGGCCCGGTCAAGGCTTCAGTGGCAATCGGCGAGGACGGATTTGAGGTGGCGGAATGGTGGCACCCGAAGAACAATCCTGTGACGAGCGGACCTCTCATGCCAGATACGATGGACTTGAACAGAGGCGTTGTCTCCTTTGTCAAGAATCCCAACTTCTGGGTCGCGGAGCCGAAGCTGGACCGGTTAACGGTTACGTCGATTGAGGATACGACGATCGTTACGACGATGCTGGCCAATGGCGAGCTGGACCAGGGTTGGCCGCCCAATGACGCCACGTCACAGGCGCTGCTGGGTGAGGACTTCTTCGAATGCGGGCTGGCGCCAGGCATTGGTGGATTCTTCCTGAACCCGACGATCGAACCGACCAGCGACATCAACTTCCGCAAGGCGTTGGTCCTGGCGGTGGACAGAGAGCAGATCTTCAACCTTTCCAGCCCTGACGGCCGCGGCTGGGTTCCGACGGGCGAGCCTTTGCGGGCGCTGCCGGGACAGGATCCGGAATTTGTCCCGCATCCTTACGACCCCGATGCTGCCAAAGAGGCGATGGCCGCTTCCGCCTATGCTGATGTCGCCGATGTGCCGAAGATGATCATGGCCGGCGTAAGCAGCCCCGGCACGGAGGTGCTTGCGCAGTATATGGCCGAGCAGTGGCGGCAGTTGTTTGGCATCGAGGCGATCGAGATGAGCCCGCAGTTTGACAGCTGGGAAGGCCCGGGCGCGCCGGCGCTGTTCCGTGACGGCGCGGGTGTGCGCGTTCCCGATGCGGCGCTGATGCTGCTCGGTTCGCTGCACTCTTCGTCCAACCTGGCCCGCAACATCATGGGCGGCTACCATGATCCTGAGGTGGACGCGCTGATCGAAGAGGCGGTCACCAAGGGCGCCAATGATCCGGACCGCATTGCGCTGGCGCAGCAGGCCCAGCGTTTGTACCACGACCAGTGGATGGTGATTCCGATCGGCACTGGCTGCGGCGGCTCGGCCAAGGGCAACGTGATGCCTTGGGTGAAGGGGACGCGGCGCAACGCGGATGCGCAGTTCCTGGAGACGTGGACGATCGACATCGTGCACGATGAATAGAAGATTACCGTCGCGCAGGTTGCGGCGATAATCGGGCAAAGGCGTCAAGAAGGATTTGGCGCCTTTGCTCGCGTTGTTTTTCAGAGGGACGCTTCTTCATTTCCGGCGCGCAGTTGTTCTGAGAAGGGTTTCGGGCCTGGGTTGCCGACTCCGAGGGCGAGGGAAGAGCGATGGGTCAATACATCCTGAAGCGCATTGTATACTGGATTCCGGCCTTGATCCTGCTGGCGCTGTCCGTCTATGCGATGGCCTTTTTCGGCGCCGGCGATCCGATCAAGCTGATGTTCCTGCGCGAAGAGGGTGATGTGACCTATGATGCCCAGCGTCTGGACGCCATCCGCCGTGAGAAGGGACTGGACCGGCCGTTCCTAGTGCAGTTCGGAGAGTACACCTGGCATCTGGTGCAGGGCGATCTGGGCATGTCGGTGATTTCAGGTCGGTCGGTCAATGACATGGTGGGCGCCACCGCGCCGGTTTCGTTCCAGATCGGGATTGCTACTGTGATCCTGGTATCGATCATTGGTATCCCCTTGGGCATATTAGCCGGGCTCAACCACAATAATTGGATAGACAACTCTATACTCGGCTCCGCGCTGTTTATCAGCGGTATTCCCAGCTATGTCGTGGGGCCGATGCTCATCGTCTTCATGGTATTGGGGCTGGGCATCATGAAGACGACACCATATGGTTGGGATGGTCTTTTCAGTTCAAAGGCGATCCTGCCTATGTTCGTTATGGTATTTGGCTCGATTGCAATCATTATCCGGCAGACGCGGTCGGGCGTGTTGGAAGTGTTGTCGGAGGACTATGTACGAACGGCGCGGGCGAAAGGCGTACCGGAGTTCATGGTAATCGTCCGCCACATGTTGAGGCCCGTGCTGACGCCGGTTGTCACCGTATTGGGTCAGATGCTGATCGGCATCGTAAACGGGGCGATTATTGTCGAAAAGATATTTGGCATACCGGGCCTCGGCCGTCTGACGATCGACTTCACTTACGGTGTAGACTACCCTGTTATCGTGGCGATCACATTGATCGGCGCCCTTCTGGTGATGCTGCTGAACCTGGCGGTTGACATTACCTATCCGTTACTGGATCCGCGTGCGGCCCAGGCCATGACCGGCGTAGAGGAATAGGCGAACTGAGGAAAGCGTTAGCCTAACTCATTGCATTGCGGACCAGTTCGCACAAAACAGACAGGCTCTTGACCAAGCATGACGACCCAGGAAGTTACTGCAGGCAGCGAAGTCGATATCGTAGAGGCCAGCCGCACCAACCTGTGGAAAGACGCCGTCGCGCGTCTGGTGGCCAATAAACTTGCGGTCATTGGTATTATTCCGATTGTTCTCCTCTTTTTCCTCGCCGTGTTCGGGCCTTACCTGACGCCATACGATTTCCTGGCGCAGGATTTTACGGCACGCCTGGCAGCGCCATCGAGTGAACACTGGCTGGGCACCGACGAGCTGGGAAGGGACGTCCTTAGCCGCATTCTCTACGGGGCGCGCACAGCAGTCTCGGTCGGTCTGGTATCGACAGCGATCAGCCTGATCGTGGGCCTGGTGATGGGCTCGCTGGCCGGATACCTGGGTGGGCGGGTCGATTTCATGGTGGTGTGGCTGACCGACGTGACGCGCTCGATGCCGGCGCTTCTGCTGGCGATCGTGATCAACCTGACGCTCAAGACGCCGCTGGAAGCATGGATGGAGGAGATGTATCTGGCGACGAAGAACGGGTTCTTTCGCCAGACGATGTGGGTGGACCTGGTGCTGGTGTTCGGGGCCCTGGCGCTGATCCAGTGGCCCGGCTACGCCCGTCTGATCCGGGGGCAGATCCTATCGATTCGCAGCCGCAACTATGTGCTGGCGGCGCGCGCCCTGGGCATGCCGACGGGCCGAATCCTCACCCGCTATGTGATCCCCAACGCGATGGGGCCACTGATTGTTGCGGTCAGCGCCGGGCTTGGAGGCGCGATGGTGCTGGAATCGGCCTTCAGTTTTCTGGGCGTCGGTGTACAGTTGCCCATCCCCAGTTGGGGCAAGATGATTAGCGACGGTCTGCGCATGTACCGGACGCATCCCCACCTACTGGCCGGGCCGGCGGTGATGATGGCGATAATCACGGTCTCGTTTGCCTGGCTTGGCGACGGCCTCAACGATGCCCTCAACCCCCGTCAGTGGGGCGGTTAGTACTCCTGGTTGGAGGCTGGCCCGATTTTCGATCTCTGATCAAGTTGGTGTGACAACAATCATTGGAGACAGCGACGGCAACTATGTCCGTTCTTCTTGACGTGCAGGGTTTACAGACACGATTCAGGGTGCGTAAGGGCTATGTGTACGCGGTCAACGGGGTCTCCTTCAGCCTGGAAGAGGGCGAGACGCTAGGGGTTGTCGGCGAAAGCGGTTGCGGCAAAAGCGTTACCATGCTGAGCCTGGTACGGCTGTTGCCGCCTGCGGCAAGCATCGAGAACGGGCAAGTGCTGCTGCGGGGCGAAGACCTGTTGCAGCTTGACCTGCGCCACCTGCGCGACGTGCGCGGGGGCCAGGTCGGCATGATCTTCCAGGACCCGATGACCTCGCTCAACCCGTTCATCAACATCGGCACACAGATGTCGGAACCGCTGATCTATCACAGGGGGATGAGCAAGAAAGAGGCGCTGGCCCGGAGCGCAGAACTTCTGGAGATGGTGGGTATCCCCGACGGCGAGGCGCGGTTGCGCGAGTATCCGCACCAGTTTTCCGGGGGGATGCGCCAGCGGGTTATGATCGCGATGTCGATGTCGTGTGAACCGGCGGTCCTGATCGCGGATGAGCCAACGACGGCGCTGGACGTAACGATCCAGGCGCAGATCGTTGAGCTGGTCAAGGAGTTGCGCGACCGGTCGGGCGTGGCGGTGATCTGGATTACGCACGATCTGAGCGTGGTGGCGGGCATCGCAGACAGGGTCATCGTGATGTATGCCGGTTATATCGTCGAAGAAGCGCCGGTTGACGCGCTTTTTGAAGATCCGCGGCATCCATACACGGTCGGACTTATGGGGGCGTTGCCCAGTTTGGAGGGAGAGACGGGCACACGCCTGACGACGATCGGCGGATCGCCGCCCGACCTGGAAGAACTCCCCGATTATTGCCCTTTTCACACACGCTGCCCCTATGCCATCGACCGCTGCAGGACTGAAAACCCAATGCTGGAGCCGGTTGCCGATGCCAGTGACAGGGGGCACCGGGCGGCCTGCTGGGTTGATATCCGTGAAGTGGCGGTCCAATCAAATGGGGCCGGCGCCAGCAGTTAGAGGAAAGCTGCCTGCAGTTTTTTTCGACACCTGATTGCAAGTTTCAACTATGAGCCAAAACGACGGCAAAAACGGCGATCCCCTTGTCCGGGTGGAGAATCTGACAAAGCACTTCTCGGTGAGGATTGGCGCGTATGGCGAGACCAAGGCGACGGTGCATGCGTTGGACGAAGTCTCTTTCGACGTGCAGCGGGGTGAGACTCTGGGGCTGGTGGGCGAGTCGGGTTGCGGCAAGTCGACCGCGGGGTTGACTCTACTGCAGTTGCATCGCCCGACTTCGGGGAAGGTCTTCTTCGACGATAGCGAGGTTACCGGGCTTTCGGACAAGGAATTGCGGCCGCTGCGCAGGCGGATGCAGATCATTTTCCAGGACCCCTATTCCACGCTCAGCCCGCGTATGACGGTTGGGAACGCGATCGGCGAGCCGCTGTGGCTGCACGAACTGGCAAGCGGCCAGGAGGCGCAGGAACGGATCGCCAAGCTGCTTGACGACGTTGGCCTGAACCCGGCCTTTGCGTTCCGCTACCCGCACGAGTTTTCGGGCGGCCAGCGGCAGCGTGTGTGCATTGCCCGGGCGCTTGCATGTGAACCGGAGTTCATCGTCTGCGACGAGCCGATCTCGGCGCTGGACGTGTCGATTCAGGCGCAGATCATCAACCTGCTCCAGGACCTGCAGGAAGAGTACCATCTCACCTACCTCTTTATCGCGCACGACCTGGCGGTGGTGCGCCATATAAGCGACAGGGTGGCGGTGATGTACCTGGGCCGCGTCGTGGAGATGGCGCCCAAAGAGAAATTGTTCGACAACCCCCTGCATCCCTATACAAACGCGCTATTGCTGTCGGTGCCTGTGCCCAACCCTCGCCAGGAACGGCAGCGCGAGCATACTGTCATTCAAGGCAACGTGCCGAGCGCGATCAGTCCACCCAGCGGTTGCCGCTTCCATCCGCGGTGTCCACTTGCCTTTGAGCCGTGCGATCACGAGGTGCCCGAGTGGCGAGAGGTAGAATCCGGCCACTGGGTGGCATGCCACGCTGTTTGACAGTCCGGAGGCTGGCAGTAGGCACATCGCCTCTGGCAACCAGACCTCGCAAGATGTGCCTGATTGCAGCGGCACCACACAGACTGGAAAACTACAGTTGTTTGCTCCCACCCATTCTTCACCCAACTGAGCATGCTGGCAGATGAATAGAATTCTTGCGGGCGATTACCAGATCCTGGCTGAGTCGCCCGACCCGGAGACGGTGTATACCGGGTCGCCGTGCCTGACGCAGCTGCCGTCGGGGAGGCTGATTGCCAGTTTTGAGTGGTTCCGTCCGCAGCCGCTGGTTGAGAAGATCCCCGACCAGCTCGAGATTCTGGTGAGTGACGATGATGGGGAACGGTGGCGCAGGAGCGCGGTACTGGACATCATCTGGCCGTCGCTGTTTGCCGTGGAAGAGACGCTATACTGTATCGGGAACGGCAGGCTGAGCCGGGAGATCGTGATTGCCCGGTCGGAGGACGGGGGCGAAAGCTGGAGCGAACCGTCGCAGCTTTTTGGCGGACGTCATCACAACGCACCCACCAGCATACTCTTCCGGCGGGGGCAGGTCTACCGGGCGTTTGAGACCTGTCCCGTCGGGGACGATGCGGTGGGCAGGAGCCAGTGGGAGTCGCTGGTGGTGGCGGGTGACCTGTCGCGTGACCTGCTGGATCCGTCGGCGTGGCGGATTTCGAACAAGGTGCATTTTCCCGGTGTTCCGGACGTGCTCAGCCAGAGGAGGTACCAGGCCAGCGCGGCGGACAAGGTGGTGGAGGACTGCTTCATCGAGGGCAATATCATCGACGTGCGCGGGGAGATGCGGGTCCTGCTGCGCACGATCATTGACGGGCATACCACGGGAGGAATGGCGTCGGTCTGCAGCCTGGAGGACGACGGCGAGAGGCTGGACTACCGCTTTGTGCAATTCTATCCGATGCCGGGCGCGCAGTGTAAGTTTCACATTGTATATGACGAGGAGAGCGACCTGTTCTGGACGACGGTGTGTCTGCCGACGGACACCTGGCAGGCGCGGGAACCGCTGCGCGCGGTTGGATTCGCCAGCCCGCCGGGCAACGAACGGCGTATCCTGATGTTGATGTACAGCATGGACGCTCTGAACTGGTTCCAGGCGGGCTGTGTGGCGATGAGTAGTAGCATTTTTGAAGCATTCAGCTATGCATCGCAGCTTGTCAGGGGCGAGGACCTGCTGGTTATCTCGCGCACATCGCAGGGTGGATTCAACCAGCATGACACGAACCTGGTCACTTTACACCGCATCGAGAAGTTTCGAGAGCTGGCTCTCGATTTGAAACCGACGTACAGCAGAGGTCCGCGGCCGCACTAAAGGATCACGCAATGGGAGAGGGAGGAAGAAAATGAAATTGGGCACATTCATGATGCCGCTTCATCCGCCGGAGAAGGACTACACGCTGGGATTTGAAGAGGATATCGAGTTTGTCGTGCGTGCGGACGAGTTGGGATTTACGGAGGCCTGGATCGGTCAGCACCACACGCTGGCGTGGGAACCGATCCCGTCGAACGATGTCTTTATCGCCAACGTGCTGCCGCGCACGAAGAACATCCGGCTCGGCAGCGGTGTCTCTATTTTGCCGCAGCATCACCCGGTCAATGTTGCGGTGCGATTAGCCTATCTGGACCATCTGTCACGCGGACGCATCAACGCCGGTTTCGGCCAGGGGGGTGTGCCGACCGACTGGGAGCTCTTCGACCTGCCCGATCCGGGCACGCAGGGCCTTATGACGGTCGAAAGCATCGACATGATCCTCAAACTGTGGCAGACCGATCCGCCGTTCAATTTTAAGGGCGACTTCTACCATATTAAGCTCGAAGGGGGAAACCCGGAGTATGGTATTGGCGAGATGTTGCAGCCTTACCAGAAACCGCATCCGCCGGTCGGGATGAGCATTATTCGCGGCCGGTCACGCGCCGCCAACATGGCGGGCGAGCGGGGTTACATGCCAATCAGCACGAACGTGGTAACCGGGTCGACACTCGCCGAACACTGGCAGACCTATTGCAATGGTGCTGCCAATGCCGGCCGGCCAGAGCCGGACCGCGAGATCTGGCGTGTGTCGCGCAGTATATTCATTGACGAGACTACCGAGGCTGCCTGGGAGCGGGCCAGTAACGGCGCGATGGCAGGATCAATGGCCTATCTGCGCTGGCTGATCGGGTCGGCAGACATGGTCGAGGTCCTGAAGGACGACCCGGAGATGTCTGACGAAGATGTCACCGTAGAGTATATGCTGAAGAAGCTGTGCATAATCGGCGACAAGGATGAGTGCTTGCGCCGGCTGCATGAACTGTATGAAGAGACGGGGGGATGGGGCACGTTGCTCATGATCGCGCACGACTGGGACGACAAGGAGAGGTGGCTGGCCTGCATGGAGACGCTGGCCAACGAGATTGTGCCTGCGCTGCCTTAGAGCCCACTCGGAAGAGTGCCGACTCCCGACAATAGTTTAGTCGTTGAATCGATAGGACACCATCAGGAAACCTGATCTATGGCGAGAATGAATGGAGGGGAGGCCCTCGTACGATCGCTGGCCGCGGAAGGGCTGCGGGTCGTCTTTGGCGTCCCCGGCGCGGGGCAGTACGAGGCGATTGACGCGCTCTATACGACGCCTAGCGTCCGCTATATCGCGGTGCGGCACGAACAGGCGGCCAGCTACATGGCGGACGGCTATGCACGTGCCAGCGGGGAGGTTGCCGCGGCGCTGGTGGTGGAAGGGCCGGGTCTCTTCAACGCGTTGTCGGGAGTAGCCACTGCGTACGCCACCTCGTCGCCGATACTGGTGGTGACGGGGGGTCATCACCACCGCAAGAAGGGGCTTGAACTCGGCGAGGAGGCATGGCTGGGGCCGCTGACGAAGTGGGTGGGCCGGGCCGAGAGCCCTGCGGAGATACCTTCCCTGGTACAGGAAGCGTTTGTGCAGTTGCGTTCAGGGCGGCCGCGCCCTGTGGGGATTGAGGTGCCGCCGGCCGTGTTTGCAGGGAATGAGGAGGTCAGCCTCGTCGAACCGGAGGGCGTTTCGGCGGCCAACGTTGACCCCGACCCGCGGGCAGTCCAGCGGGCGGCGGAGTTGCTTACTTCGGCGCGGCGGCCGGTGATTTGGGCGGGCGGTGGTGTGATGCGGGCCAAGGCGGCCACTTTGGTGGGTGAACTGGCCGATTATCTGCAGATCCCGGTCGTGACAACGAGACAGGGCAAGGGAGCCATTTCGGAACTCCATCCGCTTTCCCTGGGTATGGCGGAGATGCGCTTTCAGCAGCTACGCGACTGGCTGGCGAGAAGGGATGTGATTCTGGCGGTAGGGACGAGCCACTATTCGAGCGAGGACAGTCAGAAGGTCATCCGCATCGATGTTGACGACGAAGAGCTCGG
>VYDA01000601.1:9799-11846 GCA_009843665.1 Caldilineaceae bacterium SB0675_bin_29
CTCAACCGGGCGGTTGCGGCTGCCGGGCCGGCGCGTGCGGATAAGGCCGAGGCGGTGCAGGCGGAGGTTGCGGAGATTTGCGGTGCGCGCTTCGATCCGGCGAGGCAACTACAGCCACAGTGGGGCTTCATGGAGGCGGTCCACGCGGCGGTGCCGGACGACGCTGTTGTGATCCAGGGCATGAATCAGATGGGCTACTACAGCCGCAACTATTTCAGGGCAAGGGGGCCGCACACGTATTTGACCAGCTCTTCGCACGGGACGCTAGGATGCGCGTATCCGATCGCATTGGGCGCGAAGGTAGGGTGTCCGGACCGGGCCGTGGTTTCGCTGTCGGGGGACGGCGGGTTTCTGTACAACGCGCAGGAGCTGTCCACGGCTGTTCAGTACGGAATTAACGCAATTGCCATCGTATTCAACGACAACGCCTACGGGAACGTTTTGCGGGCGCAGATGGAGGAGTTTGACGGGCATGTGCTCGGCACCAAGCTGCACAATCCCGATTTTGTCGCGTTGGCGGATAGTTTCGGGGCGCACGGCGTGCTGGCAGAGGACGCGGATGCGCTGCAGGGGGCACTGGAGGAAGCGGTTGGCGTGGAGAGCGGAAAGCCAGTATTGATAGAGGTGCCGGTGGGGATGTTGGACCGGGAGTTCTGAGGGAGGAACAGGGATGGCAAGTGTTTCCAATCTGAAAGAGCGAATTCACAGCGGTGAAGTCATTTTTGGCGTCGGCGCTCAGGTGTATTTCAACCGGACCCAGCTGGAAGATCTGTTGGCTCAGGGCGACTACAGCTTTGTCTACGTGGACAGCCAGCACACAGCGTTCTGCGAAATCGACCTGGAGAACTTCTGCGGGCACGCCGAGCAATTGGGGATTCCGGTGCAGTTGCGCATCCCGCACACGCGCCACACTTACCTGGTCGGTCGCTACCTCGACCTGGGACCGACAGGCATCATGGTGCCGGAAGTGGAGAATATGGCGGAGGTGGATGAAGCGATCAGATATTTCTACTATCCGCAGGTAGGGCGGAGGAGCTCGGGCGGTGTGGCGCGGCGCAATCTGGCGGCGTTTGGGGAGCCGACTAACCCGGCGTCGATCGACCGGCTGGCGTATGCCGACTGGTGGAACAGCAATGGCTTCCTGACGCTTCAGCTGGAGTCGGTGGAGGCGGTGATCAATGCGGGGAAGCTGGCCAAGCAGGGTGTCGATCTGCTGGCGTTCGGGCCAAACGACCTGCGTTTCAGCATGGAGAGTCTGCCGCACAGTCCGTTCAAGACGGTGGACGAGTGCATCCGGCATGTGCTGGAGCAGATGAAGGACAGTACGGTGCAGGTTAGTTTGGGGGCGACAAGTGAGGAGGAGAGGGACAGGTTATTGGAGATGGGGGTGACGGTGTTGCAGGTGGCGCCGGGGATGTGAGCAGTTCGACCGCCGACACTACCGCAGAGCCTCCTCTCCATCGGACAGTTCTCGCTTCAGTTCATTCAGCCACAGCCTGTTGCAAAATATATTACAGTTCAAAGGCGGTCTGATTTCTCCTGAATGCTGGACCTGGGGTACAATCCGCACCATTCTGCACGCCTTCATTGGTGGCTCCAGCATTTGTACCGAACGCCCCAATTTGTCCTCCATTTGGGACGCGTAGGTCTAGATCCCGCAGCTTTCCATTCATCTCATCACTCTCAACAGGAGAATATTCCATGAAGCGCTACTCTGTTTGGATGGCCATTCTCATCTTCAGCCTGCTCATCGTCGGCTGTGTCGCGGCGGCGCCTGCCGGCGAAATGATGGAAGACGAGGGCCCCAAGGTACTGGTCGTAGGCACCTCGCAGGAGCCGGAAAACGGGTTTGTCATGTGGGGCTCGACGCGCACCGGCGCGGACGTGATGTCGGTCATGTGGCGCAAGCCGATCGCTTTCGGCGGGGATAACCAGCCCTTCGCCGAGATCCTGGAGTCGCTGCCGAGCCAGGCGGACGGCACCTGGGTCGTTGACGAAGAAGCGGGCAAGATGCAGGTGACCTACAAGTTCAGGCAGGGGCTGAAAT
>VYDA01000218.1:0-3726 GCA_009843665.1 Caldilineaceae bacterium SB0675_bin_29
TTTTGCCATCCGCGAGGGCGGCCGCACAGTCGCTGCCGGCGCAATTACCGAGATCGTCGAGTAACCTTCAGGATAAGTCGAAGCTGTCCGTAAGAAATCAACACTTGCGGACATTTTAGGCGAGTAGCTCAATTGGCAGAGCGGCGGTCTCCAAAACCGCAGGTTGCGGGTTCAAGTCCTGCCTCGCCTGTCAGAGAATGACCACCGTCAGCCGCGCGGTGGTCATTTTCCGCCTGACAAGGTCGATAGCGCCGCATGCTGGTCAGTGAGGGAGTAGGATCTGGGGCGCTGTGAACATACTCTTGTGTTCACACACCAAACGGAGTCAATCGTGAGCCGGTCAACAACTGTCCAAAGGTCTGATAACGCAATTGTGCGCTACTTCAAGGAGACCCGCGCCGAGATTGGCAAGGTCACCTGGCCGACGCGCGAGGAAGGTACCCGCCTGACCGTCGTTGTG
Source organism: Caldilineaceae bacterium SB0675_bin_29 (assembly GCA_009843665.1). GTDB lineage: Bacteria > Chloroflexota > Anaerolineae > Caldilineales > Caldilineaceae > Bin5. The sequence goes on from VYDA01000218.1 coordinate 461, forward strand.
CTGATAGTCACCACAATCGCCGCGCTCGTGCTGTTTGCGGTAGACTCGTTTTTCAGTTATCTGGTGACACTTTTTCTTCAGGTATTTTAGGCAGCATCTGTGGCGCAGCCGCGTTCTTTCGTAGAGGAAGAACCGGTTCTGGAATGTGACGCGCAAGGAGGAATTTGTGGGCGACATACCGAATGCCGACGTCGACGCTGAATTGCAGGAAGACGGGGATAGTTCTGCGCTGGTAGAGGATGAGGCGTCCGCAGCCACTGAAGAGGAGTTGACCGGCCCGAAACCGGAGTGGTATGTGGTGCACAGCTATTCGGGCAAGGAGAACAAGGTAAAGAAAAACCTGGAACACCGGGCGGAATCGATGAACATGACCGACCGGATCCTGCAAATTGTTGTGCCTACTGAAACCGAAATAGAGATCAAGGAAGGCATCCGCCGTGAGGTGGAACGGCAGGTTTTTCCGGGCTATATTCTCATCGAGATGATCATGGATGAGGACAGCTGGTATGTGGTGCGCAATACGCCGGGTGTAACCAGTTTTGTCGGCATGGGAAACAAGCCCAGCCCATTGAGCCAGGACGAAGTGAATCACATCATGAGCCGCATCGAGTCGGACGAACCGCGCGTCAAAGTCAGCTTTGACGTGGGCGAGCGCGTCCGCATTATCGAAGGCCCGTTTGCTGAATTCACGGGTGTCGTCGATACGCTGGAGCCGGAGAAGGGTAAGGCGCGGGTCATGGTAAGTTTCTTCAATCGGGAGACGCCGGTGGAGGTGGACTTCCTCCAATTGGAACGGGATTCGTAATAAGGAGAAGCAGGCGAGATGGCGAAGAAAGTCAAAGCAGTTGTCAAGTTGCAGATTCCCGCCGGCAAGGCCAACCCTGCCCCACCGGTAGGCACGGCGCTGGGCCCGCACGGTGTCAATATCATGGGCTTCTGCAAGGAGTATAATGCGCGTACACAGAGCCAGATGGGACAGGTCGTTCCAGTCGAGATCACGATATTCCAGGACCAGTCGTTTACATTCATTACCAAGACACCGCCGGCGGCCGAGCTGATCAAGAAGGCAGCCGGAATCGACAAGGGCAGCGGTATCCCCAACACGGAGAAGGTGGGGGAGATTACGAATCAGCAAGTGCGGGAGATCGCCGAGGTGAAGCTGAAGGATCTGGGCAATATCCCCATAGACAGCGCCATGCAGATGGTGAGGGGAACGGCCCGCAGCATGGGAGTAACGGTTGTCGACTAGGCGGGACCTGCGATTTAGATTGCGGACCTGCAGGGATCATTAATTCAAGGGTGGGAGGGGCGCACGCCTGTGCCCCGTTTGCACCACCAAGGAGTGAAACATGCCCAAACATGGCAAGCGCTACAACGCAGCGCGAAGCAAGATCGACAGGAATACGCAGTACCAGCCGGCTGAAGCCGTTGACCTGATGCGGGACGGCGCCACGGCCAAGTTCGATGAGACGGTGGAGGTGCATCTGAGTACCGGTGTTGACCCCCGGCACGCCGACCAGCAGGTGCGGGGCGTGGTGACGCTTCCCCACGGAACCGGTCGCGTCGTGCGCATTGTGGTCTTTGCGGGCGCCGATGGCATCAGCGCGGCCGAGGAGGCCGGCGCCGACCACGTCGGCGGCGAAGATCTGGCCAAGCGGATCCAGGATGGCTGGCTTGACTTTGATGTCGTACTGGCCACACCGGATATGATGCGGGTGGTTGGCCGGCTGGGCCGCGTGCTGGGCCCGAGGGGAATGATGCCCAGCCCCAAAGCCGGTACGATTGTGCAGGCGGACGATCTGCCGCGTGTCATTGAGGAGACCCGACTGGGCCGCGTGGAGTTTCGCGTCGACAAGACGAGCAATGTCCATGTGCCGATCGGCAAAGCGAGCTTCAGCGGCGAGCAGATACTCGACAACTTCTCTTCCGTGATGGAAGCGATCGTGGCCGCCAGGCCTTCGGCTGTAAAGGGTGTCTATCTGAAGCGGGTGACGCTGACCAGCACGATGGGGCCGGGTGTTCGCGTTGATGTCAACGCGGCCTCAATGCTCAAGGCGGCATAGGCCCGGTTTGCCGTTGCAGGAGACTGTAAGGTAGAATTGGCACGTTTCAACTTCATACGATACTCAGTTCCGTAGACAGCCGGTATTCACGCTGCGAAAGTAAATGCGCCAAGGTGCGCAGCCGGCCAAGGGCTGAACACAGCGACCTGACCGCCGTCTTACGGCAGAAGTTGCTTGTTACGCTCTTGTCTGCAATGCAAGGGCGTTTTTGTTGGGAGCGCCCGCCGGAGATTGGAAGGGGCTCAGGTCGATTTCGCCCGCGCCCCCGCAGGCATCCTGAAGAAAGGGGGAATGTCCATTGGCACTTAGTCGAGAGAAGAAGGAAGAGCTCGTCGCGCTGTACGCTACGCATCTGGAAAACGCTTCCGCGGTCGTGTTCACCGATTATCGCGGCTCCACCGTCACGCAGATCAACGGGCTGCGCGCCAGCCTCAAAGAGGCGGATACGTCCTATGTGGTCGTGAAGAACCGGCTTATGCGGCTTGCATTGGAAAACAGAGGGCTCACGGAGGAGTTGGACGAGCTGTTGGAAGGGCCGAATGCGATTGCATTTGTCGGCGAAGATATCGGCAGGGGCGTGACGGCCTTAAAGGACGGCCTTAAGGATCTGGATGAGATCATTGAGATTAAAGGCGGAATTCTGGAGCAAAACGTTCTGGATGCCGCCGGCGCCGAGGCTTTGTCCGAACTGCCCACGCGGGAAGAGATGCTAGCCAAACTGCTGGCGACGATCATCGCGCCGGCTACTCAGCTTGCCCGCGTCGTCAATGAGCCAGGGGTCAGCCTGGCACGGGTCGTCAAAGCGCACGCTGATGCGCAGGCGGAGGCCGCCTGAGCGTCAACAGAGGGATTCAAGCCCCGCCTACAGGTAACATCGTATCGTCGAGACAGGGAACGCACAGTAACAGACAATTGGGAGAAAACGAAAGATGGCCGATCTGAATGCAATCAAAGAACAGCTGGACGAGCTAACGCTTCTGGAAGCCGCTGAACTGGTGAAGATGCTTGAGGAGTCCTGGGGCGTGAGCGCTGCGGCATCGGTGGCGGTGGCCGGTGTGGCCGGCGGCGCGGCTGAAGTCGAAGAAGAGGTGGAAGAGCAGACCGAGTTTGACGTGATCCTCGCCGATATGGGCGCCAAGAAGATCAACGTCATCAAGGCCGTGCGCGCGGTGACAAGCCTTGGCCTGCGAGAGGCCAAGGAAC
>VYDA01000218.1:3736-11783 GCA_009843665.1 Caldilineaceae bacterium SB0675_bin_29
CCAAGGAACTGGTCGAGAGCGCACCGGCGCCCGTGGTGCTGGGCGTGGCCAAGGATGTCGCCGAAGACGCCAAAGCGCAGCTGGAGGCCGAAGGGGCCACCGTAGAAATCAAGTAACCTCCAGCTGGACCAATCAAAGAGGTGCATCCATGAACGGATGCACCTCTTTTTTTCAGGGCTCTGGCGGACGGCGACCGCGCGCTGCGGGTCCGGCCCGAACACCCGGAAATTCGGGAATGCTTGTCCGCCGATTGTCAGTGTGATAAAATGCCGCAATATCTCGCTACAAAATGAGAGAGGGAGATACAAGTGGCTGAAGGGTCGGTCGTAGGCCATCAGTGGGCTGTCCAACTGTTGCAGAATGGCATCCGGCATGACAGGCTGCGCCACGCCTACCTGTTTGTGGGCGCGGCGCAGGTGGGCAAGTCGACCCTGGCCCGCAGTTTTGCCCAGTCGCTTCTGTGCCAGACTGGAATTGACGGGCAGGCATGCGGGAGCTGCCGTGCATGCCGTCTCATGCAGTCCGGCAGCCATCCCGATTTCATGCTGCTGCCGCCGACCGACCGCAACGGTGAGCCGGACAGGGAGAATGGTCTTCATCGTGCTGAACAGGCCGGGGACATCGTCCGTCAGGCGTTGCTGCACCCGATGGAGGGCCGCTACAAGGTCTTTCTGATTCAGGACGCGCACAGAGCTCACATCAGCTTCGCCAATAAGCTGCTGAAGACTCTGGAGGAGCCGCCGCCGCACGTGGTTCTCTGTCTGACCGCCCTGGACCGGTCCGCTCTTTTGCCAACGATCGTCAGCCGCTGCCAAGTTCTGGCGTTGCGGCCGCTTGGGGAGCAGGTTATGGAAGAGGCGCTGCTGGCGCGCTGGGGAGCGTCCGCGCAGCAGGCTGCGCTGCTGGCACGTTTGGCGAACGGTTGCCTGGGCTGGGCGGTTGACCAGATCGAACAGCCGGAGCCGCTGTCGGAAAGGAGCGAGCGGCTGGCGGAGTTGCAGGAGCTCAGCCGCAGCAGCCGTGTGGATCGCCTTGCTTTTGCACAGAAGTTGGCGGCCGCGCGCAACCAGACTCGGCTTTTCACGCTGCTTGCGCTGTGGACGAGCTGGTGGCGCGACATCATGCTGGCCCAATCCGGCTGTCTGGAGCAGTGCGCCAACATCGATCTGCTGGACACACTCGCGGATGCGGCCAGTACGTTCCGCCCCGTTGATGTCCAGGCCTATCTGCGCACGTTAAGCCGTATCGAGGGTTACCTGCGGCATACAGTCAATACAGGGCTGGCGCTGGATGTGCTTCTGCTGCAGATGCCGCGGCCGCACGCCTGACGGGTGTGCAACAGCGCACACGCAGGGGGTGGGGCAGTGCCCGTAACGGCAGCGACCATGGAGAATCTACTATGCCGATCGTAGTCGGAGCCCAATTCAAGCCCGTTACGAAAATATACTTTTTCGATCCGGTTCACCACACTGACCTGGCGCCGAAAGATTATGTGATCGTGGATACGGTCAAAGGCCGGGACCTGGTGCAGATCGTTCAAGGGCCGCACGATGTTCCCAGCAACGAAATTGTCGGCGATATCAAGAAGGTGGTGCGCCGGGCAACGCCATGGGACCTTTTGCAGAAGGACCTGTGGAAAGAGAAGCAGGCGGAGGCGGTGTCGGTCTGCCGCGAGAAGGCGAAGGCGCACAAATTGAATATCAAGGTGCACCGCTGTGAATACAACTACGAGGGCGGCAGGCTGACCGTCTACTTCGCCGCGGAGCAGCGGGTTGATTTCCGCGCGCTAGTACGCGATCTGGCCCGCACCTTTCACACTCGCATCGAAATGCGCCAGATCGGCGTGCGCGACGAAGCCAAGCTGCTGGACGGGGTGGGCAAGTGCGGCCGCCAGCTCTGTTGCACCAGCTGGCTGCGTGAATTTGCCTCGGTGAGCATCCGGCAGGCGAAGAACCAGCAGCTGCCTCTGAATCAAGACGAGATCAGCGGCGTCTGCGGCCGGCTGCTTTGCTGTCTCTCCTATGAGGATCCGATCTACAAGAAGGCAAACAGGAAGATGCCCAAGGTCGGGGCAGAAGTGACGACGCATCAGGGCAAAGGGCGAATCCGTCACCTGCACCCGCTTAAGGAGAGTGTTACGGTTCTGCTTGAGAATAACGTCCTGGCGGAGTTCGGGCTGTCGGAGCTGATTACGGGGAAGAAGGAAAAGGACGGGGGTTGCGGCACCTGCGGCGGCTGTACAGTCAAGCGGCGCGCCGGCGAGGAATAGGCCGCCGCGAGCCGGCAGACAGGGCAGGCCAGAAAGAGCAGACCGATTCGACGCCCCGCCAGAGCGGGAGCGGATGCTGTAAGGGTACGCTTTGCCCAGCCAACCCCAGCAGACAGTCCGGCAGTGTCAGCCGGACCAGGCGATGTGAGCAGCCGCGACAGCGTGCGCGTCAGGTTGCATGGGCGACAGCACGTGTTTCGCGAATGACCGTAACGCGAATCTGCCCCGGATATTCCAGGTTGTCCTCGATCTTGCTGGCTATGTTCTTGCCCAGTTCAATGACCTGCAGATCGTCAACTTCATCCGGCTGCACGATCACCCGGATTTCGCGGCCGGCCTGAATGGCGAAAGTCTGATTCACCCCCTCAAAGCTGTTGGCAATATCCTCCAGCGCTGTCACCCGTTTGATATAGGCTTCGAGGCTTTCGCGGCGGGCGCCCGGCCGGGCGCCGCTTATGGCATCGGCGGCCGCGACAAAGACGGCTTCGATCGAGTCCGGGTCGACATCGCCGTGATGGCTGGCGCTGCAGTTGACGCCCTTGGCATTGAGCCCGTAGCGCTTGGCGATTTCACCGCCGACGATGGCGTGCGGTCCATCGATCTCATGGCTGACGGCCTTGCCAAGGTCGTGCAGCAGACCCCCAAGACGGCTCGTCTTTACATCTGCGTGCAGCTCCTCGGCGATCACGGCCGCCAGATGCGCGGTCTCAATCGCGTGGTAATACTGATTTTGCCCATAGCTGGTGCGGAACTTCAGACGACCGAGCAGCTTCTGGATCTCTCTGTGCAGCCCCTGGGTATTTGTCTCGATCAGGGCCTGTTCCCCGGCATCCTGAATGACCTGATTCACCTCCTGTTGGGCCCGCTCCACCTCTTTCTCGATACGGGCCGGATGGATACGGCCGTCGGAGACCAATTTGCTGAGAGAGATGCGCGCGACCTCGCGTCGTACGGGGTCGAAGCTGCTGATCAGGATCGCTTCGGGCGTATCGTCGACAACCAGGTCGACGCCTGTCGCCTGTTCGATGGCGCGAATGTTTCGCCCCTGCCGCCCGATGATTCGGCCTTTCATCTCATCGGATGGCAGGTTGACGGCGCTGACTGAATATTCGGTGACATGCTCGCTGGCGATCCGTTCCACGGACAGGGTGATGATTTCCCTGGCGCGGCGTTCGGCGATCTCCTGCGTCTCGGCCTCGACCTCACGAATTGTGCGTGCAAGCTCCTGTCGCGAGTTCCTTTCCACCTCCTGAAGCAGGATCGTTTTGGCCTCTTCCTGGGTCATATGGGCCACGCGCTGAAGCTCCTCATTGCGCTGTTGTTCAGCGGCTTCCAGAGCTGTGGCACGTTTGTCCAGACCGCTTTCTCTCTGGTTCAGCTTGCGTTCGCGGTTTTCAAGCTGATCGACCCTCTTATCTATCTGCTCCTGGCGATTACGCAGGCGGCTTTCACTGCGATCCAGGTCTCGGCGCTGGCGGGAGCGTATGGCATCCAGTTCGTTCCGTATTCCTACTTCCTCCTCTCTCAGGACCAACTGCTGGCGTTGAACTTCTGCCTCGGCTTCTTTTAGAATCTGTGCCGCTTGTGACTCCGCGCTCTGCACAGCGAGTTCCTGCCGCTCCTTCTCCTGAAGTGTGCCAGATGTCAACCCGCGGCGGTAGGCATAATAGGTCAGATACCCAACGATGGCCGCGACAATCAAGACCGCGACGATTATGACGACTACGACTAGCATGTCCATATCCGAACCCCTTGGTTTGGATGCGCACAGCCTGAAATGCCTGTGGCTGCGCCGGTTGGATGCAGGCGTATCCTGTTCTTCCCGACACTCATACGCCGGAACCCCTGTGGGGTCATTGTAATTTCAGTGGCCAAACCATCCAGCTCACACTTCCCACCGTTCCTCCTGAACGGCGCTGGAGGAGACGCGCGCCTCTTCCAGCTCTTGCCAGATACGGTCGATCACTTCGCGGGCCACTTCCCAGTCAAATCCTCGGCGCTGCAGAAAGCTACCCACTTTACTGCGGAAGTGAGCAGGGTTGGTCTCCTCTTGCCATCTGTACATACGGCTGCGGGCTGCGGCTTCGCAGGCCGAAGTCGCGTCACTCAGTTCATCGATAGCCGCTTGGGCAACGCTATCGTCGACACCCTTCTGGCGCAACTCGTATCGCAGCGCTCTCGGTGCAATAGGCCGGAATCGATTGCGCTGCTCGACCCAGAAGCGGGCGAATTCCCGGTCGTCGAGGTACTGTCTCTCTCGCAGCCCGGCGATGATCCATTCGATCTGTAACGCGCCCAAGCGCCTCCCGTCCTTTGGCCGGTACGCCTTGAGGTTGCGCCGCACCTCCAATTGGCTGCGGGGGCGCACTGCCAGGAAACGCAGTGCCCGGTTGTAGCCGCGGCTGCGCAGATCGATGGCTCTTAACTCCTCGATCTCCTGCTCACTGAGTTGCTGGCCAATTCTCAGTTGGGCGGCTTCCACCGCCGGCAACGGAAAGGCGTATTCGCCGTCCAGAAAGAGATTAACCCGTTCCTTGTCTCTCTTCTGGAAACGCAGCGCTGTAATCGTTCGGCCTGTCATAATCGGTCCAAAAAAAGTCGCCATGGCCATAGACCACAGCGACTTGAAAGTCTCAACCTGGCATGGCCTGAACTCTCGTCTCAGATCAGGCCATGCCAAATAGGACGCATCGGTTCCGCATTGCGCCTCAGTGAGGGCGATTTTATATGGACACCTGCTGTTGCATTACACAACTCACCGATTCGATATCGGTTTGCCCGCATCGCAAATGGGGAAGGGTTGCGGTGGGTGGTTGTCTGTGAGTCTATATATATATGCCAACAGCCGGCATTACATCAACACCTGTTATGACGTTCGATCCGCCTCTGGCGATCAGCAGCTAAGCGAACGTCTGCCAAATTATCTGTTCCGCTGCGTCAGCGACCCAGGGCGTCCCCTGATAAAATGGAATAAAAGGTTTGGGTTGCTGTACTGGTTTTGGCGGTAGTGTGTCAGCACAAAATCGCGTCCAATTTGAGAGCGCTGTGGTGAGCGTTTTCAATTATGGCAACACGTGCGACGTTTGAAACTTTTCGGTATATTTAGAACTCCTGTGCATATCTGCACATTAAGGAACATGAAAGATTAATTCAGTGCATAGTGCCTGCACTGGGTGTGTCGTCTTGTACCTGAACCCGGTCAGGCCTGGACCTCATCTCCATTGGAGCGGGCTGGGAGCCCTGTTCTATCTCTGATGATGCTGTCGATCTGTGAGGCTATCTCCGGATTGTCGCGCAGATGGTTCTTGGCGGCTTCACGTCCCTGTCCGAGCAGATCATCGCTGTAGCGGTAGAAAGCGCCGCGCTTTTCGATGATGTCGAACTCGACACCCAAGTCCAGCAGGTCTCCCTGCGTACTGACACCTTCGTTGTACATGATGTCGAACTCCGCCACCTTGAACGGCGCTGCCACCTTGTTCTTGCGCACCGTCACCCGCGTCCGGTTCCCGATCACGTCGCTCCCCTGTTTGATCGACTGGATGCGCCGCACGTCCAGACGCACGCTGGCGTAGAACTTCAGCGCCATCCCGCCAGAGGTCGTCTCCGGATTGCCAAACATGATCCCGATTCTCTGACGCAACTGATTGGTGAAGATCATGCTCGTGTCGGTCGTCTTCACCGCTCCCACCAGTTTGCGCAGCGCCTGGCTCATCAGCCGCGCTTGCAAGCCGACATGGCTGTCTCCCATCTCGCCTTCGATCTCCGCACGCGGCACCAGCGCGGCTACGCTGTCCACCACAACGATGTCCATCGCACCCGAACGCACCAGCGCTTCCGCTATCTCCAGCGCCTGCTCACCTGTGTCCGGCTGCGATACGTACAGGTCCTCGACATCGACTCCGATCTTGCGCGCATAGCTTGAGTCCAGCGCATGCTCCACATCCACAAAGCCGCAGACCCCGCCCATCCGCTGCGATTCCGCGATCGCATGCAGACACAGGGTCGTCTTGCCCGAACTCTCCGGTCCGTACACCTCGATGATGCGCCCGCGGGGAATGCCTCCCACGCCCAGCGCTATGTCCAGGCTCAGGCTGCCCGTCGGGATCGACGCCACGTCCAGCCGGGTTGCCTCCCCCAGCCTCATGATAACCCCTTCACCATAGCGTTTGTTCAGGGTGGCGAGGGTTGTATCCAATGCTTTCTGACGACCAATATCCGCCATCGCAAACTCCACTGCTCTACAGGCACAGAGCCGGCTAGAGGTTCCGAAAAAGATTGATACCACCATGCCAAGGCTTCGCCAGGTCGGCGACCGTATCACCTTACCGCCGACTTAGGGCAGCGAATAATGGCAACCAAATGTCCAGCTTGGTTACTCGGTGGCATAGTGATGACTTGCCATTTTAGTGTACTGTATGTGCAAAGAGTATGCAAGCGCTTCAAAAAAAGGAGGGCATCCGGGACTGTTGGAGGGTTGTTCTCTGAGTCAGGATCCGCAGGATTGATAAGGATTTTCAGGATGGCAGACGACGGCGTGTGCTGCCTGTGGGGCGGTCCTTTGGCGGGGCAGAGCGCAGAGGGACGACAGTATTGGGTGGATTCAAGAGGAGGACTGTTCTACGGGTTCGGTGGACTTTTGCGGTAACCCTCTGTCAGACTGGGTGGATGTTGATTGGGAGGGGCTGATTTGTGTGGCTAGTGGGAGGCCGCGCGGTTCGCTGTGCGCAGCCCTTCTGCAGCTGGCAACTGCATTTTCAACTGTACTTTATCAACAGATTTTTTCCGGTCGTCATGAACCGGGCGGCTCATATATCTTTTCCCGCAAGGCCACAACTTCCCTGCGAGCACCTTCGTCCCGTTCGATATCCTGGGCAATTTTTTCAACGCCGTGGCGAACGGTGCTGTGATCCCGCCCGCCAAGAAGCTCGCCGATGTTGATCAGCGACAGGCCGTTCTCTTCGCGCAGCAGGTACATTGCCAGTTGACGGGCATTGGCGATCTCCTTGGTGCGCGACCGCCCGAGCAGGTCCTCTGTGGTCAGGTGGAAGTGCCTGGCAACGATCTGCACAACGCTGGCGGCTTCGCGGGGTCGCCGCTGTGGTACGAGGGTGTCCAGTATCTCTTCGGCCACGGACCGGTCCAGCTGCCTGTCGTGGAAAGGGGCCTGAATGATGAGGCGATTGAGCGCGCCTTCCAACTCGCGGATATTGCTCTCCACCCGTTCTGCGATAAGCATCAGCACATCGGTCGAGACGGTCTGATTGATCGACTGGGCCTTGGATTGGAGAATGGCGACGCGGGTTTCCAGATCCGGCTGCGAGATATCGGCCTGCAGGCCGCCTTCGAACCGGCTGCGCAGCCGGGCTTCCAGAGTCGCGATCTCCTTCGGTGGTCGATCACTGCTGATCACGACCTGACGGCCGCCGGCGTGAAGATGATTGAAGGTGTGGAAGAACTCCTCTTGCGTACTTTCTTTGCCGCCGATAAACTGGATATCGTCGATCAGAAGCAGGTCCACCTGCCGGTATTTGTTGCGATACTCTTCGGTGTTCTGCTGGCGAATGGCGCTGATGAGGTCATTTGTAAATTGTTCGGACGAACAGTAAAGGACCTGCATTCCCTGCCTGGACATGGCGTGACCGATCGCGTGGAGAAGATGTGTCTTCCCCAGGCCGACACCTCCATAAACAAAGAGCGGGTTGAAGCGATGACCGGGTTGCTCGACGATGGACTGGGCCGCGGCATGGGCCAGACGGTTGTGGTTTCCGACTACAAATG
>VYDA01000196.1 GCA_009843665.1 Caldilineaceae bacterium SB0675_bin_29
GTAATAGGCAGAGGCCGCGATCGGGTAGAGAACGAAGCCGGCAAAGCCTACCAGCCAGGGTGAGATGAAGGCCAGCCCTTTCAGAAGGCTGCGAGTTTGGGCAGGAGTCCAGTTCTGTAGCATTTCTGTGGCCCGTGGTCAGCGGCCGGCGGTCTGTGAAGGTGGCCGCCGGCCGCTGCTGTGCTGCACATTTCTTCTAACCAACCAGTTCGGGGAAGGACTTGAGCATCTCCTCCGTGCAGGCTGCCTGCATGTCGGCAGCAGCCTGTTCCGGATCCTTGTCGCCGAAGATTACGGACTCGTAGGTGCGGGAGCGCTGCTGGTTCACAAAGCCCTGAATGGGGATGACCGGGCAGGCCCACAGCTCATCGGCCTCATTGACCGATTGCAGGAACCAGTCCAGGTTTTCGTAACGCTGGTACTTGGGCAGGTCAGGATCATAGAGAGCCTTGCGGCCGCCCAGCCAGCCGGTGTTGTCGAAAATGACGTTCTGGGCCTTCTCCTCCGAGCAGAACTCGATGAACTCGAAGGCTGCGTCGATTTCGGTGACGCCGTTGGGAATGTACATCGGATGGCCGCCCACGTTCTGGAAGGTGACGTCGCGGCGGTCTTCCGAAACGGGCACCCAACCGACGCCGAACTCCTTGTCGGGTGCGGAGTGGAAGAGCTCGCCGGGGGCGTAGTAGCCGGTGACGATCATCGCCTGAACGCCGCTGGGGAAGGAGGAGGAGGGGCTCTGCGTCCAGCCGCCGAAGCTGGAGCGGAACGACTCCATCTGCTGCACACCGACATGGTCGGTGAAGCGCTTGATCGTCTTCAGCGCGCTGACGAAGAGCTCGTCGTCGTAGTTGAATGTGTTGGTCTCGTCGTCCCACATGTCGAGGCCGTATGTCAGGGCCCAGAATTGCGGGATGTTGGTGGCCGGGCCGTTGCCGGCGGTGGCATCGCGGGGATCGAAGCCGACGATCTCGACGTTGCCGGCGTCGTCGAACTGGGTCAGCTCGACGTGCCACTCAAACATCTCGTCCCAGGTTCGGGGCAGGTTCATGGGGTCGAGTCCGGCCTCGTCGATAATCGCCTTGTTGTACATCAGGCCGTAGCGGGGACCGGCCTCGAAGCCGGGCACGCCGTAGGTGGCGCCCTGCCATTGCATCGATTCGAGCAGGCCGGGCACAAAGTCGTCACGACCGATGACGGCGCTGTTGTCGATTTGGTCGTCGATGGGCATGACCGCGCCGCGTGAGTAAAGCTCGGCGTACTGCACGCAGCAGACACCGACGTCGGGCGGGGTTCCGCCGGCGATCGCGGCCAGCAGCTTGTCATTCATTTCGGTCACGTGCAGGCGTTCGACCTTGACGTTGCGGTCCTCCTCGTTGAAGGCCGCGGCGACGCCTTCCATGGCCGCCATGCCGGTGGTGCCGCCCCATGCGTGCCACCAGGAAATCGTGATAACCTCTTCGGCCGCCATTTTTCCCTCTTCGGGAGCAGCCGCTGGTGCCGCGGGTGCAGCGCAGGCCGCGATGGCCGCGCCGCCGATGCCGACCGCGCCCCACTGCAGGAAGCGGCGCCGGCTGAGTGTGGTATTTTGATTCATAGAGTTAGCGCTCCTTTTCGTTTGGAATGTGGTAAGAAGTGTGAAGCGTATTATATTGTCGTCGTGGGGAAGAGACGCAAGCGCCTGTGGCCTGTCAGATTCTAACGGATTTGGAGGTAGAGTGCAACCTTCTTCCTGCTTTGAGCACGCAGGCCAAACTGCCGGGCATCGCGTTCGGCTATCTCAGTCGACAAATGAACGACGGTCAGGAATCGACCTTTCGCCTGCCGTGCTGCCAACCACACACTGCGGAAACTCCTGATTCAGAAAGCACCTGACCAACAGATTCTCAGCGCGACGCAATTACATTTGCCAGTTTCCTGGCAGGCAGACTGCAGTTGCGATCCCGAAGACAGATAGAGCTTCACTGCTGACCGTGAGGTACCCTGACATGGCCGTATCGAAAAAAGTTTTTGATCCACAGCCGGTCACGCTGACCGGTAACCTGGTGCGCCTCGAGCCAATCGCGCTGGCGCATGCTGCCGACCTGTATGCCGCGGGCGCAGAGGAATCGATCTGGAGATACGCGGCCCGCCCTGCTCTGAGCAGTGTTACCGACGCAGAGGGATGGATCGGGGCCTGTCTGGAGGATCTGGCAGCGGGAACACGCGTCACCTTCGCCGCAGTTCACCGGGAGACCGGCAAGGCGGTGGGCTCGACTGCTTACATAGACATCGTCCGCGAGCACCGGACGCTGGAAATAGGCATGACATGGTACGGGACCGCGTGGCAGCGGACCGGCGTGAACACGGAGTGCAAATTCCTGCTGCTGGGACACGCCTTCGAGGACCTGGCAGCGCGCCGGGTCTCCCTCAAGTCGGACAGTCGCAACGAACGGTCGCGCCGTGCGATTTTGCGCATCGGCGCAGTCGAGGAAGGCACACTGCGCAATCACCGCATCGCCCGCGACGGCGTGGATCGGCATACCGTCTATTACAGCGTTATTGAAAGCGAGTGGCCGGGCGTGAAGAGACGCCTGGAAGGGCTGATGCGGAGGTGAATCCCTTTGCGAGGCCCGCGGCTGGCGTTGCAGGCCGTTGCACAGCCCTCTTATAGGATTTCCTGGTTTCTGGCGTGGGCCTCAGTGAGAGTGGGCACTGGGAATGCGGGCATGATCTGGCGAAAGTCCGTTCTTGTTGTTGATCTGTGCATATCAACTGCTGTTGCTGTTAGTGAAAGGACAGTCTACTAACAACAAGGCGGTTTGTTATTAGTAGATGAACCTCAAAGCAAGTTGCGCCCTTCCACGATATTGAGCAGATCGGTGAAACCCAAAATAGCAGGCCGACGACCTCTTGCCTTCCTAAACTCCTTCAGTATTCCGCAACCCTTGAGGACGCGCAGAATGTGTCTCGCGGTCGGTTCGGGAATACTTGAGGTCTTTACAAAATCGGTTGTCTGAAATATTGGTCTCTTGAATATGTAGTCAAGCGTCCGACCACTGTACTGGGAATGAGTTTCCTCCACAATTAGGTCCTTACGTTCGTCGTAGAGCTCTAGAAGATCGTGGATCTTGTGCTGATATGCGCGGGCCTGCTCAGTCAGTGCCTTAAGGAAGAACGCGCACCAGCCGGTCCAGTCATCATCGCGCGACACCGCTAGCAGACCATCGTAGTACTCATCACGATGACTCTCAAGATATTCGCTGATGTAGAAGCCCGGGGAAGATAAGAGTTCTTTTATAAACATGAAAAAGGGAACGATCAACCGGCCCATCCGTCCGTTGCCGTCAAGAAAGGGATGGATGGCTTCGAATTCTGCGTGGACGATGGCGAGTTGTACAAGCGTATCCGGTGCCTTTTCGTGCACATACAACTCCAGGGCATCCATGGCGGAGTTCAACTCTTCAGTTGGACTAGGAATATACCGAGCCGTTTCAATCGTTGAGCCTGGCGGCCCAATCCAACAGGAGTCGGGCAGGCGACGATATTCGCCGGGCGCTTTGTTATATCCCCGTACGCCCTGCATAAGAATCTTATGTGAATTTCTGATAAGCCTCTGTGACAGCGGGATTCCCTTCAACATGTCGATTGCGGCATTGAGAGCTAGCCGATAATTCAGTACCTCGCGAATGTCGGCTTTTGCGGGCGTGCTCTCGTCCGATAGGTCTCCTTCCGCCTCGAAGGTCAGGAGTTCGGTCAGGGTCGTCTGTGTCCCTTCTATACGGCTGGAAAGGACAGCTTCTTGTGAGGCAAGGGGAGACAGCAGCACACTGGCATTGGGCAATCCCTTGAGCATCCCTTCGTATCTGGCTATCTCGGCGTGAGCCGGGCCGATAAGCGGCAGCAACCTCTGCAAGTCCAGGATTTGTGGTGGAAACTTTCCAGAGTGATATCGTACAGGTGTCATGGAAAGGGCATTTTCGGATTACTTACGCCTTCAATTCAACCTGACTTTACATCAAGAAGGACGACGAAACAACGTAAAGCCGACGTGTTCAGCCCCGACTCCGGAAAGCCTGTCCTATTACCTTCCCGACGATATGAGTGCTAGCGCGCCTGTGCTAGAATTCCCTGTGCCGCGACCGACACTTATACGGGCCTATACTGAGGAAAAGCGTGCAGCAGGTATTGACCGCTGAGCAGGGCCAAATCCTACAGAAGGAGCGTCAACTGCTGGGCGACCTGCAGGTCTGCCTCGCCCGCCTCGACGCGCCCGACGCCGACCTGGGGCTGATCCGCAACGCGCTGGCCCAACTAGAAGAGCTTTTCCTGATGGTGGTGGTGGGCGAATTCAACGCCGGCAAGAGCGCCGTCATCAACGCGTTGCTGGGGCAAGAATATCTGGCCGAAGGCGTCGTGCCCACCACCAGCGAACTGGTTCTGATCCGTCACAGCGATGCCTCTGAGCAGCCGGGCGCCGACAGTGGTATGGCGGTGCGCCGCCTGCCCGTTCCCTGGCTGCAGGAGGTCAATCTGGTCGATACACCCGGCACCAACGCCGTCATTCGCCAGCACCAGGAGCTGACAGAGCATTTCGTGCCCCGCAGCGACCTCGTCCTTTTCGTCACCAGCGCGGACCGGCCGTTCAGCGAATCGGAACGCGCCTTCCTCCAACAGATCCGCGACTGGGGAAAAAAGATCGTGATTGTGGTCAACAAGATCGAGTTGCTGACCACCGAAGCGGAGCAACAGGAAGTACTCGAATTCGTCCGCCGCAACGCCCACGAGTTGCTCGGTGTTGCGCCGGCCATTTTCGCCGTCAGCGCCCGCCTCGCGCTCGAAGCAAAGAATTCAGGAGAGAGCACAGAGCCGACAGAAGGCCCGAGAGCATCCTCACCCACCTCGCTCTGGCAGCGCAGTCAGTTCGAACCGCTGGAGCAGTACATTCTCGACTTTCTCGATGCCGGGGAGCGTGTGCGCTTGCAACTCTCGAACCCGGTCGGAATCGCGGCTGCCCTGATCGCCAACTACCAGGAGGTGATCAGACAGCGCCAATCCCTGCTCAAGGGCGATTTCCAGGCGCTGGACGCCATTGACCAGCAGTTGGCGGCCTACCAGAACGATATGCGGCGCGACTTCCGCTACCAGAGCGACCGCGTCGATAACGTCCTTTACGAAATGGCGGAACGCGGCGACCGCTTCTTCGACGAAAACCTGCGCATTACCCGCGTCGTCGAGCTGGTCAACTCCGAACGCCTGCGAGGCGAGTTCGAGCGCCGTGTTCTCGCCGACAGCAGCCGGGCTGTCGAGCGTCATGTCGACGAACTGATCGACTGGCTGATCGAGCGCGACTACCGCCAGTGGCAGGCGGTGATGGAGTTCATCGAGCGCCGCTCACTTCAGCACACCGACCAGATGATCGGCCAGGTGCGGGGGGAATTCGATTTCAACCGCCAGAATCTGCTCAAGAGTATCGGCCGCAGCGCGCAGGAGGTGGTCGACTCCTATGACCGCGAAGCCGAGGCGCTCAAGCTGGCCAAGGACGTGCAGCGGGCCATCATCCAGACGGCCGCGGTCGAGGCCGGAGCCATCGGCCTCGGCGCCATCCTCGTGGTAATCCTGAATACGACCTTCCTCGACGTGACCGGTGTCCTCGGCGCCAGCGCCCTCGCCGCGCTCGGCCTCTACGTGCTCCCCTACCGGCGGCAGAAGGTGAAGGCGCAACTGCGCGCGCGCATCGGCGACCTGCGCCGGCGGCTCGATACCGCCATCACCCAGCAGTTCGAATCGGAACTGACAGCCAGTGTGCAGCGCATCCGCGAGGCAGTTGCGCCCTACACCCGCTTCGTGCGCGTGGAGCGGGAAAAGCTGGAGACGCTCGCGGCCGATCTGCAGAACGCCGAGAGTGAGTGGGCAGGGCTGCGGCGCCGTGTGGAGGAGCTGGCCGCGAGCCATACGCCCCTGCCGTCATGACGCCCTCCATCTCTCTGCTTCCCCTGGACGACTCGCTGCACGCCGGCGCGCTGCAACGGGTATACGAACTGTCTCCGGCCTACTGGGCAATGTATCATCTGGCTCAGGCGCCCGCCGGGCAGTCGGCGCGTGATCTGGAAGCAATCGGGGCCGAACCGGGCCGCATGGGACTGGGGATCGTCGCCGCGAATGAGGCGGGCAATCCTGAAGCCGGCGCACAACTGGTAGGACTGATCGACTTCCGCCTGCACTGGCCGGACCCCGAAACAGCCTACATCGGCATTCTACTGGTGGCAGAGCCGTTCCAGCGGCAGCGCGTGGGCACCAATGCCTGGGCTCTGCTCGAGCCGTGGCTTGCTGCGGAGGGCGGTGTGCGCGAGGCCAGATTGGGCGTCGAGCAGTTCAACCCCGGCGCGCTCCGCTTTTTCCAATCCCTCGGCTTTAGCCTGACCGGCGAGGCGCAGCGCATCCGTTCAGGCAAGCGCCTGGTGCGTCTGCTGGCAATGGAGAAGAAACTGGAAAGTAGTGACAAAACAGTCTGTACAAGTGGGAGCGACGATGGAAACGAATGACGGGAGAGTTATCGAAGCCGGTGCGGCGGAGGAGACGGTCCTGCGCGTTGCAGGAAAGCTGCGCGCGCTGAGTAACAACGGCCTCCATTTTGCCGACAATCCTTACCAGGTTGAGACTTTCGAGCAGATGCTGGCCCTGTCTGCCGAGTTGACGGCGCTGGTTGACGCGCGCCCGCTGGCGGAAATTCAACGCCATTTCTTTGATGATACCCGCTACGTTTCCCCATATGTGGTGGTGGACACTGCCGCCTTCGATGACGCCGGCCGCATTCTCCTCATCCAGAGGAAGGACAACGGGCGTTGGGCCTTGCCGGGCGGGTGGTGCGAGGTGAACGAGCTGCCGGGCGAGGGCGCGGTGCGTGAGGTGTGGGAAGAGACAGGCTGCCGGGTTGCGCTGAGCGGATATCTCGGCATTTTCGATAACAACCATCACGGCGGCGGTGGTCTGCATCATCTCTACTGCCTGCTCTTCGCCGCCCGCCACGTCGAAGGAACGCCAATCGTCACCAGGGAGACGTTGGACGTGGGCTGGTTCACGCCGCAGGACCTTCCTTGGGACGCCCTGCACGCTGCCCACCCTACTCGCATCCGCTTCGCCTTCAAGTGGCAAGAAGATCCCTCTCTTCGACCCTTCTACGACCCGCCGCGCTGGCAACCGCAGCCGACCTGGCAGCACGATTCCCTCCACGAGTGAGGCAGAAGCTGACCTCTGTGCGTTGTTCGTAGACAGATCGTACACATATTGCCCAGCACAGAGATCAGACCGCTTTCCGTAGCTTCTGTCCTACGAAACCCGGGAATCGCCCCGAATTCCAGTGTAGGCACCCCGCGAATCGTCGGAAACTCGCCCCATTCTGGCAGGATTGCAGTATATCCCCCTCGCTTTCTCTAAGGCTGTTCGGTTTTGGTAAGATATACTTTCCACTTATGGACAGATGTGACCAGGAATGGTAAGATAACCCGGCCAGCGAACATCTGTTCATGTTTTTGGGATCCTTTGGCACTTAACTGCGTGCCGCGTTTGGGCGCATGCCAACCAGTATTAGAAAACAGGAAACTGAAACCTTTTCGGAGGCTGCATGGCGCTTGACAAGTTGATCATACGGGGCGCACGCGAACACAATCTGCGCAGCGTGGATCTGGAGATCCCACGCGATAGGCTGGTGGTGATCACCGGGCTGAGCGGCAGCGGCAAAAGCAGCCTGGCCTTCGATACCATCTACGCCGAAGGGCAGCGCCGCTACGTCGAATCTCTTTCCTCCTATGCGCGACAGTTCCTCGGCTTGATGGAAAAGCCCGATGTGGATCAGATTGAAGGACTCAGCCCCGCGATTTCAATCGACCAGAAGGGCGCCGGGCGCAATCCCCGCTCAACCGTCGGCACCGTCACCGAGGTCTACGACTACCTGCGTCTACTCTACGCACGCGTGGGGCAGCCCCACTGCCCCGAGTGCGGCGACCCGATCACCCAGCAGACGCCGCAACAGATCGTCAACTCAATCATGGAGATGGAGGAGGGCGCACGCCTGCTGATTCTGGCCCCGATCATCAAGGATCGGAAAGGCGAGCATAAAGGCGTCTTCGACGATCTGCAGTCGCAGGGCTATGTGCGTGTACGCGTCAACGGCGAACTGTTCGAGGTCGGCGAAGCACCGGAGTTGGACCGCTACAAGATGCACACCATCGAAGCCGTGATCGACCGCATCATCGTGCGGGCAGAGCGGTCCGATCCGGACGACCCCGGTAGCGTGCTGCCGGGCACCGACCGCACGCGGCTCACCGACTCGGTGGAGACGGCGCTCAAGTTGGGCGAGGGCTCAGTGATTGTTTCCGAAGTGAAGCGCGTACCGGTCGATGGCAACGGCAGCCTGCGCGACGTCACGACCGACCGCGTCTTCAGCGAGCACTTCGCCTGTATGCGCTGCGGTCTCAGCTTCACCGAGATCGAGCCGCGCACCTTCAGCTTCAACAGCCCGCACGGGGCCTGTCCATCGTGCGACGGGCTGGGCGTACAAAAAGAGTTCGACCCCGACCTGATTCTTGACGGTGAGCTCAGTATCGCCGAAGGGGCCGTGAGGCCCTGGCAAGGCTCGAGCTCCGGCAACGGTGACGAGGGCTACTACAAGCAACTGCTGCGCTCGGTCTGCAACCAGTTTTCGATTCCCCGCACCGCGCCGGTGAAGGAGTTGAGCAGCAAACAGCGAGACATCATTCTGTACGGACCGCCGGGACGGGAAAAGGTACAGGTGCACTACCGCAACGCCCGCGGCTACGAGCGCAATTACGAGACACAGTATGTAGGTGTACTCCCCAACTTGCAGCGGCGCTTCCGGGAGACCGACAGCGATTGGATCCGCAGCAAGCTGGAAGAGTACATGGGCATCAACCCCTGCCCGGAATGTGAGGGTCGGCGCCTGCGGCCGATGGCGTTGGCGGTTACGATCGCGGGCAGGAGCATCTATGACATAACGTCGATGTCGGTCAACGATTCCCTGATCTGGGTGCGGGCGGCCGCGGGGCGCAACGGCGCCGAGCCGCTCTTCTCACCGCGCCAGCTTGCCATTGGCGGCCAGGTATTGAATGAGATCGAGGCGCGGTTGGAGTTCATGGTGAACGTGGGACTGGACTATCTGACGCTTAACCGCACTGCCGTTACGTTGTCGGGGGGCGAGTCGCAACGCATCCGGCTGGCTACGCAGATCGGCAGCCAGTTGATGGGTGTTCTCTACATCTTGGATGAGCCGAGTATCGGTCTGCATCAACGGGATAATGTACGGCTGATCAACACGTTGAAGGGTATGCGGGATCTGGGCAACACCGTGCTGGTGGTCGAGCACGACGAGGAAACGATCCGCTCGGCCGACTGGGTCGTGGATATGGGGCCGGGCGCCGGTGAACACGGCGGCGAAGTGGTCGTTTCAGCCGTGAAGAATGAGTTCGTCGGCCACCAGGAGAGTTTGACCGCTCAATTTATTCGCGGCGAACGGAGCATTGAAATTCCGATAGATCGGCGTGAAGGGAATGGGGAGTATCTGCATGTACGCGGCGCTACCGAGAACAACCTCAAAAAAGTGGACGTACGCTTCCCCCTGGGCCGCCTGATCGCGGTGACCGGTGTGAGCGGCAGCGGCAAATCCAGCCTGGTTGTGGAGGTGCTGTACAAACGGCTGGCGCAGAGCTTCTACCGGGCCAAGGCGCGCCCCGGCAGGTGCGAGAGAATCGAGGGTATCGAGCATCTGGATAAGGTGATCGAGATCGACCAGAGCCCGATCGGCCGGACGCCGCGCAGCAACCCGGCCACCTATGTGGGTCTGTTCACACCAATGCGCGAGCTGTTCGCCAGCATCCCCGAGGCAAAAGCCCGCGGATATAAGGCCGGGCGCTTCAGTTTCAATGTAAAGGGCGGCCGTTGTGAAGCCTGCCACGGCGACGGCATCATCAGGATCGAGATGCAGTTTCTGCCCGACGTCTACGTCTCGTGCGAGGAGTGTCACGGTGACCGCTACAACCGCGAAACGCTCGAAATCCGCTTCCGCGGCAAATCGATCTCCGATGTCTTGAATATGACGGTCGAAGAGGCTCTGGACTTCTTCCAGAACATCCCCCGCATTCGCTCCCGCTTGCAAACGCTGATGGCCGTCGGGCTGGGTTACATCCGCCTGGGACAGCCGGCGACCACACTATCCGGCGGCGAAGCCCAGCGAATCAAACTGAGCAAAGAATTGAGCCGGCGCGACACCGGTAACACCTTCTACATCCTGGATGAGCCGACGACCGGGCTCCATTTCGAGGATGTGCGCAAGCTGCTCGGTGTCCTGCACGAACTGGCGGACAGGGGCAATACCGTACTGGTCATCGAGCACAATCTGGACGTGATCAAGAACTGCGATTGGGTGATCGATATGGGGCCGGAAGGCGGTGGCAAGGGAGGCTATGTGGTGGCGGAAGGCACCCCGGAGCAGGTCGCGGCAGTCGAGAAGAGTTACACCGGTCAGTTTTTGCAGGCCTGCCTGAGGGAGGTGGTCGGTGCCTGACGGCCGCAGGCTAGTCGCTTCGCTGGGTGCAGCCACTGGCCTATTGAGGAAAGGAGCTAGACGCATGTGGGCAGTTCACCGTCTGTTCCTACTCGCATCTGTCTGTTTGGCATTTGTCCTGGCCGGCTGCGTGCCTATCCAGCCCGAGTCACCGTTCGCCAACGGACAGTCGCCGGCTTCGTCAGCGCAAGGTAAGTCACAGGCCGCTGTGGAGCCGACTGCTACCAATACTCCGGATCCGACGGCCACCGCCGCTCCTGGACCACCTCCGCCTCCGTCCACCGCTGAGCCGGACCCACCTCCGCCGCCGGGCTTCGCGACCCAGCAACTGTCTACATCCACCGAATGGCGGTCATATGTCGATGAGACGCGCGGGCTTTCTATTGCCTATCCACCCGGATGGATCTTTGTCGATCCGACGAAGAAAGAGCTGACGGACTTCATGGAGGAGTTGGGCGAAAAGGCCAACAGCGCCGAGATCAGGGAGCTGTTGGCAACCTCCGCTCAGGCGGTACAGCAGAATGATCTTTTCGTCGGTTTGGGTTTCCAATTCATTACCGACAGTTCCCGCGACACCAGGTTTGTCAACAACATAAACGCCATCTACTTCCACACCGAAGGACTGTTCCTACAACTGATTGCCCAAATGATCGCTGCGCAGTTGGACAGCATGGACGGATTCGTGGTGGATAGCGCCGAAGTGGTTGCCGGTCTGCGGCCTGAAGGCGCAGAAGTGGCATCAGTCCGTTACCGTTCAGAAGGCGCCCTTTTCAATCAGCCGGACATGGAAATTATTGGCTGGCAGGTGGGCGTTCTTTCACCAGAAGCAGAGAGGATCGTCGTCCTTACCTTTAGTATCCGCAGCGAAGACTTCGCGGAGTTGGAGCCGTTGTTGACTGAGATTGTGCAACGCGTCCAGTGGCTCGAGTGAAATGTGGTCCGGTGAATTCTCTGTTCACCAGTCACAACTCACGGATTATCGAGGTCAGGTAGCACGTATGCGGGGAGTGTTATACTGTGTGCCATTATGTCTCCTCTGCCTGGGCTGGTTCGGTCGAACGGCCCCAGAACCGTCGCTGCTCTCTGACTCAAGCGCCGCCCGTCGCGGGGTTTCGGTAGCCAGCCATCGCGGGCCCGGAACCTATGGCGAGTAGGCAGCCGCGTCCAGCGACAACGCCCATTCCTTGCACTTCCCCACCAAACAGGACCCC
>VYDA01000114.1:0-1666 GCA_009843665.1 Caldilineaceae bacterium SB0675_bin_29
ATTGTAGAGACCTTGAAGCATCTGCGTGGCTTCACGGTTCTCGAGCGGATGGACGACCCGATTGCGCCGAACAATCCTGTGACCAACGACATAAAGGCCGCATTTGCCGATGCTTACACCGGCAGCCCGGGTTTTGCTGCGATTGACGACATCCCCACTATTTTCAGCGGCTCTGCAGGGCTGGGCAGCCGCGACGTACGGCCGGGGCACTTTATCTCGATAGCCCGAAACATGATTGAGGAAGGGCCGCGCTTCTTCGTCGTAGGCATCAAGCACGACCTGGCTTTGCCGATGAACGGCGACCCCGACGTGCGCCCCAAGGGCGCATTTTCGATGCGGGGCCATTCGGTGGGCGGCTTTGGCTCAGTCACGACGAACAAAGTTATCGCCACCATCGCCGGCGACATCTTCGGGAAGAAGGTGCAGGCCTATCCCAAGTACGGTTCGGAGAAGAAGGGTCTGCCCACCACCTACTATCTCACGGTGGCGGACGAGCCGATACTGACGCATTGCGAACTCAACAACGTAGAGTTCGTGCCGATGAACGACATCAATGCGTTCTTTACCAGCAATCCTCTTGCGGGTATTCAGACCGGGGGTACGCTTTTTGTTCAGACGAACAAGTCTACACCTGAAGACGTGTGGGCCAATGTGCCACCCAAGGCCAAAGACCTGATTCGAGAGAAGAAGCTGAGGGTGGTGGCGGCGGACGGCGCGAAGATCGCCCGCGAAGAGGCGCCTGTTGCGGACTTAGAAGTACGTATGCAGGGCATCGTGCTACTTGGCATTTTCCTGCAGGTGACGCCGTTTGCAGGCGATGCCGATCTGGATGATGACGATGTCATGGAGCGCTCCGAGCAGGCGCTGCGCAAGTACTTCGGCAAGCGCGGGGAGGCGGTCGTTCAGGCCAATATGCGTTGCGTGCGGCGCGGTTACGAAGAGGCTTTCGAGATTCCGTCCGAGATTATCGCGCAGGACATTACCTCGCCCGTACTTGTTCCGGGTGCAGAGATTACACTGTTCACCTAGTTTCACGGCGGCATCAGAGGCACAGGTGCTAAATCCAACTGAAAGGCGGTAACTCCCATGGGTGTTACGGTAAATACGTTCGATATTCGAAATCTGACCCGGACGGCGAACGGCCACGACGCAAGCGATGGAGCTGAGGTACTGGCCGATTCGACAGTCGATGGTACCAATGGCTATGACGATGGCTACGAAGCGTCGATCATCGATGCCCATGACTTCTTCGAAAGGGTCGTTCAGGAGTACAACGAGGGTCCGGGGCCCGAGACGCTGGAGGCCGATACCGGCGTGGCACGCTCCATCATCCCTGCGGGCACCGGCGCATATCGCGATTTCAGTTACATTGCGCCGGAGATCCCCGAGTACATTCAAGAGAACTGCACAGGATGCATGAGCTGCGTTACGCAGTGCCCTGATACGGCTATTCTGGGCAAAGTCGTGACCGATGACGAGTTGACTGTGGCACTGGACGGCATTGAGGATGACGCCGAGCGCGGTTTCATGTCGAAGCAGTTTGCCGAGACCAATAAGTTCTACAAGGTTCCGGCCAAGAGAAAGAAGACACCGGGAAAGTTCGGCATCTTCATCGACCCCACGAAGTGCAAGGGCTGCGCCGAATGTGTCGAGGCCTGTGATGACC
>VYDA01000114.1:1676-11722 GCA_009843665.1 Caldilineaceae bacterium SB0675_bin_29
CCTCGGTTATCATGCGCTGAAGATGATCGAGAAAGAAGATACCACCGTACCGATTTACCAGAAGAGCATTGATTTCTTCCGCAAGCTGCCGCCGACGCCGCAGGAGTTCATCAACGAGCGGGTGGCGGTCGACATGATGCTGGCCGAGCAGAGCATGCTATACGTCGGCGGGGCCGGATCGTGCGCCGGTTGCGGTGAGGCAACGGCTATCAGAATGTGGCTGGCCGCCCTTGGTTACAAGTACGGCTCTGAAAATATCGGCATCGCTGCAAGCACGGGCTGCAACACGGTCTACGGCAGCACCTATCCCTACAACCCCTACATCGTACCGTGGAGCAATTCGTTGTTTGAGGACGGTCCCACCTTTGCGATGGGTCTGCGCATGCGCTGGGACCAGCTTGGCTGGCAGGACAAGCAGCTGTGGGTCATGGGCGGCGACGGCGCCATGCTGGATATCGGTTTTCAGGCTCTGAGCCGGATGCTTGCCAGCGGAATGAATATTAAGGTGCTTGTGCTGGACACGCAGGTGTATTCGAATACCGGCGGTCAGACCAGTACTGCTTCCTTCACGGGGCAGGACTCCAAGATGTATTCGCACGGAAAGGTCCTTGCCGGCAAGCAGGAGATGCGCAAAGAGTTGGGCCGCATTGCCATGATGCACCCCCACACCTACGTGTCGCAGACGGTACAGTCAGTTCCCAATCATTTCTACAAGTCGATTCTGGAAGCCGCCGAGTTCGAGGGGCCGGCTATCGTCAATGTTTTCACTACGTGCCAGCCTGAGCATGGCGTCGCCGACAACATGGCCCGCCATCAGGCCAAGTTGGCGGTAGACAGCCGTGCCTTCCCGATGTTCGTCTATGACCCGCGTAAGGGCGATACGATTCGAGACCGGCTCAGCCTTCAGGGGAATCCGGCGGTCAAGGAAGACTGGTATACGATAAAGAAGACGGGTGAAACGATTGACTTTATAACGTTTGCCCGCTCGGAAGGCCGATTCTCCAAGCAGTTCGACAAGGAAGGCAACCCGTCGGAGGTACTGATGGCAGCCCAGGCCGACCGGCTGGCGAACTGGCATCTGTTGCAGGAGATGGCAGGAATTCGTTGATCGATGTCAACTCAGGCGATTGCAGGGCATTTCAGAAAACGCGGGAGGAGTCGGAGACCAAGATAGAGTCTCCTTGCCGAGAATCGCGTTTCCAGACGAAGAGTGCTACGTAACGGGGTGCGGCAACGCACTCCGTTTGTTTTGGGCAGAGTGACGCCAAGTGGACCCGCTAGAGAGTGGGAGAGGAGCCTGGCCGATTCTGCCGTAGACAAGGACAAACCGGAATGAAGCCGGTCAAAGACGCCAACAGCGCGGGCATAGTTGCAAGAGACGCACTGCAGTCAGATTCAGCGGCGGCAGCCCAGCCAGAGGAGTCATCGGCTCCTGCGTCGATTACCACCGATGTTCTGCCGTCGGATGCGGCTATCGATTTCGATGTGCCGGCCCTGCCGACTGAGATGCTTCTTGAAATGTATCGCAAGGCGGTGACGATCCGGCTGATGGAAAATGCACTGCTGGCCGCTGCTGAAGAGGGACAGATCGGTGGCGCAATGCACACTGCCATCGGCCACGAGGCCAATGCCATTGGCGCTGCCTTCGCTCTGCGTAAAGGGGACTACATAACCTGCACGTATCGCGGCCATCATCACGGGCTGGCATGGGGGATGGATCCGGGGCGGGCGATTGCCGAAGTGATGGGCCGCAGTGACGGTTTTGCCAAGGGTAAGGGTGGCTCGATGCACTTTGTTTCGCCGGAGCACGGCATGATGGGTGCGAACGGCATCGTCGCGGCGCAGGTGCCACACGCTGCCGGGTTAGCCCTGGCGAGCCATCTGCGCGGAGAGGACCGGGTGGCTATCACTTTTTTCGGTGACGGTGCACTGTTCCAAGGTGTGATGCACGAGACATTCAACATAGCGGCCAAATGGA
This sequence comes from Caldilineaceae bacterium SB0675_bin_29, assembly GCA_009843665.1. GTDB lineage: Bacteria > Chloroflexota > Anaerolineae > Caldilineales > Caldilineaceae > Bin5. The sequence continues at coordinate 3,655 of VYDA01000114.1, forward strand.
AGCTGCCACTCATCTTCTACTGCGAGAACAATCGATACTCGGAGATGACGCCTATCTGGCGCACCTCTTCAATCGAAGATATTTTCCTGTTCCCCCGTTCTTATGGCATGGCGACCATGCAGATTGATGGCAATGACGTGGAGGTCGTTCACGCGGCGGTGAGCCTGGCGGCGGAGAGGGCCAGGGCCGGCTCAGGACCTACTTTCATCGAAGGCATCACCTACCGTCTGGCGGGACATATGGCCGGGGATCTGGAAACTTACCGTCCGCCGGAGGAAGTGGAGAAGCAGGAGGCGTATGGGCCTCTGGCGGTTTTGCGAGCTAAGCTCAAGTCAAGAGGCGTCGATGAAGAAAGCATTGCCGGCATCGATGAGGAAGTCGATGATTTGGTTGACGAAGCGGTCGCCTTTGCGGAGAAGAGCCCATGGCCGGACGCGGCGGAGACGTACCGGGACGTTTTTGTTGAAGCCGCTACGGGGGACGCTTGAGAGCCGGACCATTCAGGCCTTTGGTCAAATCAGGCCGGTACGGCGGGAATCTAGAATATAATCTATGCGAAGAACCACCTATATCCAGGCTATAAACGAAGCGCTAAGGGAAGAGATGCAGCGCGACGAGGATGTTTTCCTCATTGGCGAGGACATCGGCCACTACGGAGGACTGTTCCGGGTTACGCGTAACCTGCTTGACGAGTTTGGCGAAAAGAGAGTACTCGATACGCCCATCAGCGAGCAGGCTTTCATGGGCATGGCCCTGGGCGCGGCGACGGTAGGAATGCGCCCTGTCGTCGAACTGATGTATATGGACTTTACCCTGGTGGCGGCCGACCAGATCTTCAATCAGATCGCAAAGTACAGATACATGACGGGGGGCCTGTTGAAGGTTCCCCTGGTGATTCGGGGTCAGCAAGGCGGAGGAAAACGGTATGGCTCTCAGCACAGTCAATCGATCGAAAGCCTCTATGCCCACTTTCCCGGGATTCGAGTTGTTGCGCCGGCGACGCCGTATGATGCCAAGGGGCTGCTAAAGACAGCGATTCGCGACGACAACCCGGTCGCTTTTCTGGAGCACAAGATGCTCTACTTCACCAGGGGTGAGGCGCCGCCGCCGGATGAGGAGTACCTGATCCCACTTGGGAAGGCGAATGTGAAGCGGGTTGGAACTGATGTGACGATTGCGACTTTCAGCTTCTGCCTGTTAGAGGCCCTGGAGGCGGCAGAGATAGTTGAAGAACAGCATGGCATCAGTTGCGAAGTCGTCGACCTACGCACTGTGGAACCGATGGACACGGAAACTGTCTGGGAATCGGTAGCCAAAACAGGGCGGCTGCTGGCAGTGCACGAGTCCTATGCGAACTGCGGAGTGGGAGCAGAGCTTGTGGCCCGAGCTTACGAAGAGGCGCCGGAGCTGTTGCGCGCACCGGCCCGCCGCCTGGGCATGGCGCCGGTGTCGATACCGGTCTCACGCGTTCTGGAGGAAGAGGCCTTACCCTGGAAGGAAGAGATTGTCGCTACTGTGTTGGAGATGGCGCGGCGCTAGGAAGGCAGATCTATGGCCATGGAAGTAACCCTGCCCGATATGGGAGAAGAGATCGAAGACGTGACGATCAGCCGCTGGCTGGTGAAGGAAGGTCAGGAGGTCAGTGCCGGAGATCCTCTTCTGGAGATTGCAACGGACAAGGTAGACACTGAAGTACCGTCGCCTGCGAGCGGAACGGTGCTGTCGATCAGATACAGCGAGGGCGAGATCGTCGAACTTGACGCGGTCATCGCGGTCATTGGAGAGGCGACGGAGGCGACCCCGGCGCCGGCGGACTCTGCCAGCGCAGTTGACGCATCGGACCAATTTGTACCTGCAGTCAGAGCAGAAGACGATACCGTTTCGCGGTTAGGCAGTATGCCGGATACTCAAGGTGAGGAGGTCAGGGCAACGCCAGTAGCGCGTCGGATCGCGGCCGAAACGGGCATCTCCCTTTCTGTCATTCCCGGCCGAGGTGGCGAACAGCTGACGAAGGGTGACGTTGAGGCTTACCTGGAAGAGATGAAGAGGGCAAGCAGTGAGGTTGCAGGCGTTGAAACGGATGAAGGTGGAAAGTCTGAAGGCGACGTAGCATCTGTCGACAGTTCATTCGTCCCCCTTGAGCTAAGGCGCCTGGCGGCGACTTACGACATCGACCTGCGAAAAGCCGCAGGCGGGCGGCCGCTCGGGGCGCTGACCCGGCAAAAGCTGATCGAATTTGCGCGCGAGAACATGGGCCTGACCCACTTGAATGCGGCAGTAATCGACTCTGTCCCTGCGAGGGCCAGCATGCCGACAGGTGGCAAGGGCAGCAGTTCAAAGCCGGTGGTTGCAGAAAGCGCCTCCGGTGAGCGGAAGGAAATGGGTGAGACGCTGGTCCCCCACAGCCGCATGCGCCAGATCATCGCCAGGAACATGGTACAGAGCGCGTTCACCGCGCCGCACGTCACGACTGTTCACAGTGTGGATATGGGTACAGTGACCGGTCACTACCAGGCCCATAAGGCCGAGTTCGCCCAGCAGGGGGTTCGGCTGACGTTGACAGCTTATATCGTCGCGGCCGTGGTGGAAGGGTTGAAGGCGGTACCTGCAGCCAACGCCGAGTGGACCGAAGAAGGACTGAAAGTAAAACAGTCGTACAACATAGGCATGGCTGTCGCTCTTCCCGCAGACGCAACCGGAGTTGGCGGTTTGGTCGTGCCGGTCATCCACGATGCGGGTGACATGAATCTGCTAGGTATTGCCCGCCAGGTGGCCGATCTGGCGATACGCGCACGGGAGAACAAACTCACTGCTGCCGATACGAAGGGGGGCACGTTCACGCTTACGAATTACGGTACATCAGGGAGCCTCTTCCAGACGCCCGTAATCCTGCAGCCACAGGTAGCGATTCTCGGGACGGGAGCGATAGAGAAGCGGCCTGTGGTCGTCAGTAGTGGAAAACCATATGAAGCAAGCGTGGACGATTATCTGGCCTTTCGCCCGATGATGGATCTGGCCCTCAGCTACGACCACCGCGTTCTCGACGGGGCCAGCGCCGATACCTTTTGCGCGGCTGTCAAACGAGAACTCGAAGCTTGGCCGGAGGCGACATAGCTCTGTCTGCTCACCCAGGAAAACACAAGGCGGTTGGATCTGGGGAAAGGGCCTGTTCTGGATCCCGGGTGCGGACGACTGCGGGCTGTGGGACGCGTCAGCTATGGCGACGCAGCAGTTGATCTGCCAGTGCCCAAAGCGGTGAATTACCGGTCCGGTTACCCAGGACCTGGTTCAGGGCCTGGTACCCTTCGCTGTGGTAGTGGTGCATCTTCGCCACCGACCAGCGCCTGGCACCGGTTTCCTCCAGGAGCGCGATCGCATCAGCAAGGTTTTCGCCGGATATGCCGTTGCGCCAGAGGTCTCTGAAGCCTGTTCCACACTCGGGTTTCTACAGACCGTATAGCAGAGGGAGGCTCTTTTTGCGTCTCAGGATGTCGTTTCCGGCCGGTTTTCCCGTCACCTCAGGATCGCCCCAGATTCCCAGTATGTCATCCTGGATTTGAAATGCCAGCCCCATGTTGTAACCAAACTGGTGCAGACGTTCAGTCTCATGACTTTCTGCGCCACCGAATAAGGCACCCAACGCGGTTGCCCCTGCAATGAGAGCGGCAGTCTTGCCTGCGATCATGTGCAGGTATTCGGCGACGGACACGTCCTCTCGTTCTTCGAAGCTCAGATCGAGGTGCTGGCCTTCGGTAAGGTCTATACAGATCCTGGAGAAACGGTCGAGAGCGGAGAGCGCGCGGCCGTTCCCGCCTGCCGCCGCGGTTAGTCCTCCGTCTGAACCGGTTTCCGCCGCCCGCAAGAGTGCTGCAAATGCCAAGGCGAACATCCCATCGCCCACATTGATCGCCTGCGGCACCCCCCACAGCGCCCAGAGCGTTGGCCGGTGTCTGCGGGTCTCGTCCCCATCTTCGATGTCATCGTGGACGAGTGAAAAGTTGTGCAGGATTTCGACAGCCGCGGCTGCCGGTAAGGCCTCGGCCGGGTTTCCGCCGACCGCCTCACTAGCCATCAGGCAGAGAAGCGGGCGGATTCGCTTACCTGCGCCAAGAGCACCAGGACGAAGGGATTCATCGACCCACCCCATGTGATAGTGCATCATGGCATAGTGATTCGCGTGCACTGGGTGGGGGGTCGCCAATACAGACCGCATCTCGTCCTCAAGGCGCGGCAGCCAGAGCGATGCGAAAGCGCCAAGGGCGTCTTTTTCCGGCACTGTAGAACTCGCTGCATGGGAACCGGGTTCTGTGGCGCCGTGCAGTTGCAGGTCGGTTGCCGCTGCGCTGCCCACGGGCTTGGTGACGCGGCCGCCTACTGCGGCACCTGCGTCCCCGGTGACGTGGAAAGGCCCTTCCTTACCGTCCGTCTTACTGTTTCCAGTTTCAACTGCAAGTGGAAAGAGTGGGTCAAAGGGGCTTGAAGCCACGGCCAGATCGGTTTCATGGACAAGAACGCCGGGCCTTCGCAAGGCGCCGACGTTGCGAGAGCCGGTGGCGAACATTGCAATTTGCAGCTCTTCGACCAGGATGTCGATCTCCTCTTCTACCGCGGCCGACGATTCCACTGCACGCCTGAGAAAGGGTGCCGCCAGGCCTACAAGATCGGCGCCGAGGGCGAGGGCCTTAGCAACGTCCTGGCCGCTGCGCATGCCCCCGCTGGCAAAGATTGGCAGGTCGGGCCGTTGGGCCTCGTTGCGGGCGTCTCGCACATAGGCAAGACTGGCGACAGTGGGGATGCCCCACTCACGAAATGCTGCAGCCAGCCTGCGCTGGCGTCCTGTCGGAGCGCGATGCTTTTCGACTTCGCTCCAGGAAGTGCCCCCGGCTCCGGCCACGTCGATGGCGCTGATGCCAGCGCCGATCAGCTGGCGCGCGGACAGACTGCTGATTCCCCAGCCGACCTCTTTGGCGATGACAGGGACCTCGAGTTGCGTGCAAACTTGCTCGATGCGGGAAAGAAGCCCGCCCCACAGGTTATCGCCTTCGGGCTGCAAGACCTCCTGCAGGGGATTCAGATGCAGGATCAGGGCGTCGGCCTCGACCATTTCTACGGCGCGTCTGCACTGATCGACCGTGTAACCATAGTTGAGCTGCACTGCACCCAGGTTGGCGAAAACGAGCGCGTCGGGCGCATACGTTCGTACGGAGAAAGAGGCCTGGGCGTCGCTGTTCTCCAATGCGGCGCGCTGACTGCCTACGCCCATGGCCAGGCCTTTTGCCTGTACAGCCTCTGCCAGACGACGGTTGAAGAGTCCTGCCTGGGATGTGCCTCCGGTCATTGAACTGACCAGGATGGGCGCAACTATACGCTTGCCAACAAGGAGAACAGTGGGGTCAACTGAGGAGAGATCGATCTCGGGCAGGGCCTGGTGAATGAAATGGTAGCGTTCCAAGCCCGTTGTTAACTGACGGAATTCAACATCCTCTTCCAGGTTAATGCGAATATGATCGTCTTTTCGACCGGCGGTGGACAATCAGGCCCTCCCACAGATAACTACCTAAAGCCCAGAAGGCTAACAGACCTAGGGAGGCCTGCTTGGCGTCAGAAGTCAATGGCGTACCGAGCAGAGCAAGACAGCGTATTCGCCCCCGCGATCAGCGCGGGTGGCGGAGCTGTTTCCCCCTTCAGAAACGGTTCTCATACCCTCTTAACAGTTTGGCATCGAAAATCGTAACTCTCTTTCGATTCTAGTGTTATATGATTTATAATGCAAGACTAACGCATTAAATTCTGAACAGGTTGTATCGACCAAAGGAGGTACGAGTATGTCAGCAACTTTTGAGCAGGTGCGCGATATTATAGTGGATCAGTTGGATGTTGATCCTGATGAAGTAACTGAAAATGCCAAGTTCAAAGAGGATTTGGATGCCGACAGTTTGGACCTGGTTGAGTTGATAATGTCCTTCGAAGAGGAGTTTGGCGGGGAAATCAGTGACGAACAGGCCCAGGAGATTGAGACGGTCGGCGACGTCGTCAGGCATTTAGAGGCCCAGGCGGTCTGATTTGTCTGCCAGTACACTGCCTTTCATTCAAGAGCGAGTTGTGAAAGCAACTCGCTTTTTCTATTGGAGTTGGCAGGCACGCAGGGAATCACTTTGGCGTCGTCCACATCCAGTGACCGGTTAAGAGCAAATCTGCTGATCCTTGCCGGCGGCGGTAGTCGCCGTATGGGCAGGGACAAACTTCTGCTGCCGGTGCCTCCATATGGAATACCGCTGGTCCGGCATGTAGCCGAGCGGCTCCTGCCGCTGGCAGCGAAGGTGACAGTGGTTGCCAACGACCCGAGCATCTGTGCTGCTGTTCAAGGTCTTGGTCGGAGTGCGTCTCAGTGGGACGGGGAAGGAATGGGCGCTCACACTATTGTCAGCTGCTTTAGGGACGACGTACCAGGAGACGGCCCCCTTGGCGGCCTTGCGACCGGCCTGCGAGAAGCCGAGGAATGGGCATTGACGGTAGCGGGTGATATGCCATTCGTGTCTGCCGCGTGCTGCCGCTATCTGATAGAGCGTGCGGACGCCGACTGCGATGCTGTTGTGCCGGTTCTCGATGGGCAGGCCCAGCCGCTTCATGCAGTGTACAGCCGGCGCTGCCTGCCGTCGGTGGAAAGGGCGCTGGCAGCAGGAAGGAGACGCATGGACAGCTTTTGGGAAGAAGCGCGAGTACGCAAGGTTGAGGCCGAACAGATGCGGGCTCTTGATCCGGACCTACTAACATTTACCAATGTAAACACGCCGCCTGAGTGGGAAAAGGCGCTTGTTCTGCTTTCTCAAGGCTGACCACCCGATGTTAGAATGGGGCGGGCCCAAAGGGGTAAGGGCTTGAGCGTCCATCGAAGGCGGGAATGCGTTGGGCAACCGCCAATACAGTTCAGATGGGTATTGAAATCGTGTCACGTCTCCTGATGGCGTGGTCTTGGCAAAGCGCGGTATGGTGAAGAATCGCAGACGTTCGGCGCAGAATAGAACGACCGACCTTGGCAGGCAGGGCCGCCTTCACCTGAAGGAGGAAGGCGCGGTCGTCAAGGATTGGGGAGGCCGCCTTCCCATTGCGCTGACTTTTCCAAACAGCTATTACGTCGGCATGAGCAGCCTGGCATTTCAGCTGCTCTATCGCTGGTTGAACGATGAACGGGACGTTGTGTGCGAGCGCATATTCTGGCATAAGGGTGCGGCCGCGGCAGGCAAGCCACTGCTGTCGCTTGAGAGCGGGCGTCCAGCGGACGACTTTGACATCTGGGCATTTACCATTTCCTGGGAGATGGACTATTTTAATGTCATTGAAATGCTCCGCCAAGCCGGTATTCCCCCTCTTTCGCAGGAGCGGCTCCAAAGCAGCCGCTGGGATGGATCGCCGTGGCCTCTCGTCGTCGCGGGTGGGCCCGGCATCACCATGAATCCGGAGCCTATGGCCCCCTTCTTCGATGCCGTTCTCATTGGCGAAGGCGAGGAGGCGGTGCCCGAGTTCATTGCGCTGTGCCGCGATGCAGTTCACGAGGACCGAGAGGCGCTCCTTAAGACACTTGATCGGAAGCCAGGTTTCTACGTCCCCCATCTTCGCCCATCGAATCGCGACCACGTTGACTTTCGGCCGGTTGAGCGGCTATGGGTACGCGAGCTGCCTGAATACGAGACGCAGTCCGTTCTCTATACACCGGACACGGAGTTCGGCGGCATGCACCTGATGGAGATCGCGCGCGGCTGCGGGCGCGGGTGCCGCTTCTGCCTGGCGGGGTACGTCTACCGTCCGCCGCGCGAACAGCCCCTGGAGACGCTGTTGGGTTGGGCGGAAGCAGCCAAGGCGAAAGGACGCGACCGTATTGGTCTCGTCAGTGCCGCGGTCAGCGACCATACGCAGATAGACGAACTGGCAACCGAACTTGCCGGCATGGACGCTTCGATAAGCGCCAGCTCAATGCGGATGGATCCGATCAGCGTGCCATTGATCCGGGCAATGGCGGAAGGCGGTACGCAGACCTTGACAGTGGCCCCGGAGGCGGGGAGCGAGCGCC